>DATLZJ010000940.1:0-2086 GCA_035574055.1 Caldilineaceae bacterium | reverse complement strand
GTCGGCCAGGCGGTCGGGAGACATGTACTCGCTGAGGTGAATGTCCGACAATTGGACGAAGCGTTTGCCGTCGAGGGCCGGCGGCAAGCCCGGAAGCGCCAGGGATAGCTGTTCCACAGCCACCCAGCGTGGTTCCACCTGGCGCACATAGCCGGCGGCGCCTGCGCCGCAGCCGGTCGCGGCAGCCAACATCAGCAGCAGACGGCGACGAGTCAAGGTTGGTGCAGCAGCGGTCGTGCGCATGTCCCTGGTAACGACGGCAGCCAGCCGGCGGTTCCATGAGACAGGCGCGGGCTGAAGCGGGAGCGGCACACAAAAAGGGGTAGGCCCATCCGGACCCACCCCAACCTGCGTACAGCTTTGTGCACGGCGCGCCAGGCGTCCATTACTGGAGCGCGCCCACCTCCTGGAGCAACTGCAATGTCCCCTCCAGGTCGTCCAGGTCGCTCAGGTCAATATCGGGTGTGGCGATCTGGTCAATGGGCACCAGGATATCGGGCGTCTCGATGCCCTCGCCCGCCAGCGGGTACTCAAAGGTCTCGTTGGCGAAGTACTGCTGGGCCTCGTTGGAGAGCAGGAACTCGACAAACTGGATGGCTGCGTCCTTGTTATCCGAGGTATTGATGATGCCGACCCCGGCGACGTTGATCATCGTGCCGGCATTGGGTGTGCGGAAGTAGTAGTTGCGCGCTGCGAAGTCCTCGCCCTCCTCGGCAAGGAAGCGATAGAGATAGTAGTGGTTGACCAGGCCGACCGAGATTTCGCCGGCGGCGACGGCGGCAACAATGGCGCTATTGTTCTCATAGACCTGGGGTTCATTGGCGATCATTGCCTCCAGCCACTCGCGGGCGCGCTCCTCCCCTTCGAGGACGCGCAGCGCGGTCACAAAGGCTTGGAAGCTGCCATTGGTGGGCGCCCAGCCGACGCGGCCGCGCCACTTAGGCTCGGTCAGGCCCCAGATGTCGTCGGGCAGGTCCGCCTCGGTCAACTCTTCGGTGTTATAGACAAGGACGCGTGCCCGGCCGCTGATGCCCACCCAGTCGCCGTTTCGGCTTTCCAGGTCGGAGGGAACTTTGTCTAAAATTTCTTGGGGCAGTGGGTCCAACCGGCCTGCCTTGGAGAGCGCGCCGAGCGCGCCAGCGTCTTGGGCGAAGAAGACGTCGGCGGGCGAGTTGTCGCCCTCTTCGAGGATGGTGGCGGCCAGCTCTGAGGTGCCGCCGTAGCGGACTTCGACCTCAATGCCGCTTTCGTTGGCAAATTGCTCGATGATGGGCGCGACGAGGTTTTCGCTGCGCCCCGAATAGATGACCAGCGAGCCGCCATCGCCGGCGGCTGCAGCATCCCCGCCGGCAGCGGGCGTTGGCGCAGCCACAGGCTGGCAGGCAGCCAGCAGGGTGGAGACAGTCAGGGCAAACAGGAAGAGGGCAACCACCGCCCGGCGGTTCAGGTGGGCGGCTGCCGGCAACAAATACTTCATGTAAACATGCTCCTTGAATAGATCGCTCACCGAATTTGCATGAACAGCATTGTGTAGACAGCATTGAGTAGAAGGCAAAGCCTGTCCGATTCCGGCGTAACCTTAGCATACGGGATCAGGTGGATCAAGGGGGGCAGCCGGGGAAAACCGCGGCGCGGCGCTTCGGCGCGGGCAAAGGCGCGAGCTAACTGCGCTTGAGGAAGCAGTTAATGGCGGTTAACTGGCGGCTCAACCCTGGCGCTGGCGCACGACTTCGTAGAGCAAGATGGCGGTAGACGCAGCCAAGTTGAGGCTGTCAGCCTGGCCGAACATGGGGATGTAGACCCGCTCATCGGCGGCGGCTGCCCACGCGTCGCTCAAGCCTGTGGCCTCCGCGCCCAGGACCACGGCGATGGGGCCGGTATAGTCTACGTCCGTGTAGCGCAGGGTCGCATCGGGGCTGGCGGCGATGATGCGGATCGCATGTTGGCGCAGCCAGGCGATGGTCGGCGGCGTAGCGGCCTCGATCACCGGCACCGTAAAGAGGGCGCCCAAGCTGGCCCGCACCACGTTGGGGTTGTGTAGATCGGTGGCTCCTTCGCTGACACTCACGGCATGGACGCCGGCGGC
>DATLZJ010000939.1:0-5200 GCA_035574055.1 Caldilineaceae bacterium | reverse complement strand
GGCGAGCAGTTGAAGTTGGTCTTCCCACGGCCGATCAGCGTCACCCGCCTTGGGGTCGACGTCGGTTTCGACCGCGATGAGCCGATCTTCTACGCCAACAACCGGGTGCGGCGGGCGCGGCTGCTCTTCTCAGACGGGAGCACACAAAGCGTCGAGTTCCTGGATCGGCGCGGGATAGAATACGTTTGCGGAGGTAGAGGTCTGGGGATACGAAGGTTGATGCAAACGATACGTCCGGCGCTCTTGGGTCTGGCGCTGCTTGTCCTTCTCACGGCATGCGACGCTGGCAGCCCCACACCATCCGCAGCGCCCCGCATCCTCACTGCCGGTCCTGCGCCGGCGCCCACGGCTTCGCCCCCGCCGCGTATCGCGGCGGAGACCAGCGCTCCGCCGCAGCGCTCCTCGCCGGACGCCACCGCCACGCCGCCCCCGACCTCCGCTCCGCTCCCGACCCTCACGCCGAGCCCGGATCCGCTCACCGACTTCGCAGCCGCAATGCGCCCGATGTTTGCCGGCGACATCGCCGCGAACACGCAGCTGCCGCGCTATCACCTGCGCATGTGGATCGATCCTGCGGCAGGCGTCATAACCGGCACCGGGCAGATCAGCTTTTCCAACCAGAGCGGCGCGCCGCTCGGGGATGTGGCGCTGCGGCTGTACCCGAACTTTCCGCGCGACGTCTTCGGCGAGGGCGGCGATGTGCGCATGGATGTGACGGGCGCCACCGTCGCGGGCCAGCCGGTCGAGATCCACTATGCCGCACAGGACACGGCGGTGCTGCTGCCCTTCGCCCGACCGCTCGACCCCGGCCGATCGACGACCCTGGCCATTACGTTCACGGCGACGATCAAGCCTTCGGATGACGGCACCTGGCCGCTGCCATCGTACTACCCCATGCTCGCCGTGCGCGACGGCGGCAACTGGCGTCTGGACGTCACGCGCTTCGCCGACCACGTCTACGCCGAAAGCGCCCTCTACGCCGCCGAGATCACCGCCCCTGCCCGGGTGGGTATCATCACGTCGGGAAGCACGATCGCGACCCGAACGAATACCGACGGTAGCGCAACACACGTTGTGCGTACCGGCCCGGTGCGCGAGTTCGCGTTGACGGTGGGCGATTTCATTGCCGCACACGATGTAGCGGGCGACGTCGCGGTGAATGTCTACGCCATGCGCGGCAGCGGCCTGGATACCCGGCAGATCGCCCGGGTGGCGGCCGCTGCGCTCGCGGATTTCGACCAGCGCTTCGGCCCGTACCCCTACCGTGAGCTGGACATCCACCTGCTGCCCGGCGACTTCGACGGCGGCGACGAGTACCCCGGTCTGGTCCTGCTCTACAGCGATGGGCAGGTCGACGCGGGCACGCGCTACGTGGCGGCCCACGAGGTGGCGCACCAGTGGTGGTATGGAGTCGTCGGCAACGACATCTACCGGGAGCCCTGGCTCGATGAGGCCTTCGCGCAATACAGCGCGATCGTCTATGACGAGGACGTTGCGGGCCCCGCCGTGGCCGCAGCCGACTGGGAGCGCGAGGTGCTGCGGCGCTACCGGGGCGCGCTGGCCGATGGCGATCTGCCGATCGGCCGCGCGATCGACGAATACCCCGACTTCAACGTCTACTACCGCACGGTCTACGGCAAGGGCGCGGTCTTTCTAGGCACCCTGCGCAAGGAGCTGGGCGACGAAGTGTTTTTCAGGGCCCTCAAGCTGTACTACCAGCGCCACCGCTATGGTGTCGCGACGACGGAGGATGTGCGGCGGGCGTTTGAGGGGGCGAGTGGGCGGGAGCTGGGCGGAATGTTTCGAGGCTGGGTGACAGAGAAGTAGGTCTCGGAGAACTGCAGACGATTGATGGTTCGGCCGGCCGACGATCTTCTGCAGACCCGACAGGCTGGAATCAGGCTTCAGAGGGCATCAGTTCGGCGAAACTGTACACCTGGCCTGACCAATCGGTGAATTGAACCTGCTTCAAAACCTCAGTCAGGTCAGATCGCTCTTGAAAAGCGGCCGGCTTGCTTGCTGCATCTGACAGCCACTTTTGTACTTCTTCTGTTGCTCTATCCCCAGGTTTGGCTTGATGGCTCTGATAGATGGTTACCTGGTGGGGATCAGCTAAGAGGTTGTGATTGTATTCCAGAGTGGATGACGGCTCCTGGCTTTTCAGGAATGTATCGCTGAACTTGCCCAAGTCGTGGATCAATCCCAACGCTTCCAGCAATAAAATAGTGCGCCGTTGCTCATCGGATGGCCGCCAGAAGGAATGGCTCATGCCGCACCTCTATTTCACAAAAGTAGTATTATGGGTTTGCTTCTGCGTCTCCGCGCTCGAGCCATTGAGTTGCTCGGAGCAACACCTGCCGGGCTACAGCTAATGCTTCTTGCGCATCTGTTTCATCGGGCAATCCTTCGGGCAAAGAGCCTGGTAAGGCATCGGGGTAGCGCGTCGGAATGTAAAAGCGATCCAGAAGTTGAACGTCCAGGGCGAAAGCAGCCAGCGGGTTGGGATCAAGCAACGGCAACAGGTCGCCCAGGCGGTGCGTGCGTGGTGGGCTCTGGCGTTGATAGGCCAGCACGCCTTTAACGGCTTTCTCAGCACATTGCTGCGCTTGGAAGCAAACCTGGTTGCAGATTCCGGCCTGTATCGCCAGTTCGGCCATTCGCAGATCCTCGCGCGCGAATTGCAGCCAGCGTTCACTCTCGTTCATACAGCACTTTTCCTCTGCCGACGATCTCATTTCTTATAAAAGCCCGCTCCTGCGAAAGCCGGGCAAACTCAGCCGGGGTGTACACTAAAATATCCACGCCGACCTGTGGTCGCAGCAGTTGCATCATTTCCTTGATCCTGTCCAGAAAACGTTTGTCGGTCTCCTTGACGATGACCAGATCGATATCCGACCAGGTATCCGTGTCGCCTCTGGCAAGGGAGCCAAAGAGCAAGACGCGCTCCGGTTGAACATGTTCTTGGAGTACCGAAAGATAGCGTCGTATTTCCGCCTCTAACATAGCGCGGCGATCGGCGCGATGTTGCTGAGCCGCTGATTGCGTTGTGCTCAATTGGCTCATGCTTCATCTCCATTCCGCAGTTGCGCTGCCATGTGCTGCGCCACCTCGCGCAATTCGCTCAAGGTGGCAAAGGTCAGTTCCGTCAGTCGTGGTTGGGGAGGCGAAGTGGGTGCAGGTTCGGCTTCCGGCTCCTGAGCAGTGGCTTCGGCGAGTTGACGGCCCTCGCGCTCCCACCACTTCTGAGCTTTTTCGTACAACTGTCTTTCCTTCTTGCCATACTGCTCGCCCCTGCTCTTGACGAAGGCTTCGTACTCCGCTGCGGATTTCAGGCTGCCATCCGTCCGGCGGAAGTCGGCGTGAAGCCGTACCGATGACTCCAGGTAGCGTGGCAGGTTCGGCACTGGCTCCGGTTGAGGTGCGACCGCGCCGGTGACAGTGAGACCAGGTAGCTCAGCCCGGAGAACCAGTGTACCCTCGGCCGCCAGCCGGTCGTCGGCCATGCCAAAACCGCTGCTCGTCTTGGCTCCAAAGCCGTAGACGGTGAGCAGGGCCTGGACGCCTTCCGCCAACGCTTCCAGGTCTTGGGCCACCTCAGCGCGCCTTTCTTGCTCTCCGCTTTCAATTGGACCAAAGGGCACATACAGGAGCAAGAGCGTACCAGTGGTCCCTTCGGGTACGCATTCTATCAAGATCGGCCCCCGCTCGCCAACGCCGGTTTCACGACTGTGTGGGTTGATAACTTCCAGACCGACACGTTCGAAGAAGGTCGGGTAAAAGTACAAGCGGCCGGCCTGATGTTCGTCGCTGCCTCGTGGATTTCCCAGCAAGCGAACAACAACCTCGCTCGTTTCTGTATTGCCCAACTGCCATAACGCTGCCCGCAGAGCGCCTTTCCAGCTTGTGGCCGCGACCATGGGTGCCTGGAAAATCTTCTCTTTACGCAACGGGTTGTCGAGAAGGTAAAAAACGCTTTCGTCCTTACTGATGTACGGCTTCTGCAACCGGAAGGGGATCCGCAGCATAAAACTGAGCGGCGGCATATAGCCAAGAGCCGATAGGTCTGGGGTAAAGCGGAAAGCCTCTGGGAGTTGGCTGACCGCTAAACGTTTCTGCCAGGTATCGCGGATGGAATTGTCGAGTTCAGAGGCACGGGCTTCGAACCACAGATAAGCCAGATGGGGCTCGAGCTGCACTGCCTCTCTGGCAGCCTGCTTCACATTTCCTTCAGCCTGTTGGCGTACGTTTCTGTCTCTTTGTCTTCTCGCCTGCTCAAGCTTCGCAGCAGCCTGCTCAAGCTTGCTCAAGCTATTGCTCAGTTGCGTCTGCTGGAAGGCATAATAATCGTACTGCATCGTCTTCCTCACTTCAGACCGAGCAAACTCTGCAGAAACACTTGGGCATCGCTGTTGTGGGGTACGACGCTATCCCTGGGTGAGTTCATCTCGCGCCAGACCTGTAGAGTATAGTTTGTTTTCAGGTGCTGGTAGATGGCGTCCACGATTGTGTTCCGGTTCCACGCGCCTTGATAGACGCTTGCCTCTTCTGGAATCCACCCCCACACGCGCATCAGACCATCGCTGTAGGGACGTGATATTTTGACCTTAGCGGCCATCCGCCCGCCTTGCACCGTACCCATGACGAAGTGGCGCAAATCCCTGTTGTGCTGCCCGGCGAAAAGTTGGCGCAGATTGTATTTGAGATTCAAGGTTTCCTGATCTGTGGCTTTGGGCTTGTGAATGCGGGCCAGGAAAACGTTTTGCAAGGAAGGAAGGCGGGGATAACGTTTGCTCCCGGCCGTGGCCATCAGCCAGTCGCACAGCGGCTGGGTGTTGCGTCGCTCATTCACCACTTCGATCACGCCAAAACCCATTTGCGCTCTTGCCCCAATCGCTGCCCAATCAGCTACAAATTGCACCAGCCCGCCAATTACTTCAGGCGGGAATGCATGTGTCCGGCTGCGAATCTGGAAGGTGAGGTTGCCTGACCTCGGTTTGTCTTGTAGGTTATTTGGAAAGTACCAGGTGGAGGTACGTGTCTTTGTATTTCCCTGGCTGTCTTTGTAGAGGCTGTATAAATGAAATTATTCACTTTGGCGAAAGCGACAATCTTCGCAACATCAGTCGAATAGAAGCGAGATAAATATCACTTTCACTCGATTCGGTGGTGCGTTCATATTCTTTACTGAGGATGCGGCTCC
>DATLZJ010000938.1:0-2516 GCA_035574055.1 Caldilineaceae bacterium | reverse complement strand
TCTTCCGCAGCCTCCTCAGTGGGCGCCGGCGTCGCCTCCTCTGTCACTTCCTCCGTGGCCTCGGGTGTAGCCTCAGGCGTGGCCTCCTCGGTAGGTTCCGCTGTAGCCTCCGCTGTTGTTGTTGCTTCCTCTGTCGCTGTGACTTCCTCTGTCGCTGTGACTTCCTCTGTCGCCGTGACTTCTTCTGTTGCTGTGATTTCCTCGGTGGCCTCCGGTGTGGCCTCTGCGGTCGCTTCGGCCTCTGCGGCCTGCCCTTCGACCTCAATGATGGGGATGTTGGTGATGTCCCCCTCCAACGTGACAAAGCTGGAGGCGACCCACCCCTGGCCTTCGGGCGCCCGCTCGATCTCCAATTGGAGCCATTCGCCGTCGGAGCTAATGCCAATGACCCGGTAGGACTCGCCGGCGCGCACGCCGGCCACTACTTCGGCCTCCTCATTTGGCTCGCTGCGCACGCGCAGCGAATCGGCGGAAATGGTTGCCATGGCCGGTCCGACACCTGGAATGCCTTCTTCACCCGCAGGGGCTTCATCTGCCGGGGCTTCTTCGCCGGCGCTTGACGTTCCCAACAGAGGCGAGGTTTGTGTCTCGCCTGCGCCCTGTTCCAACAGGCGTGGGTCTTGGATCGGCTGGCAAGCCGCCAAGGTCAGGAGGAGCACAACCAGTCCAGAGAATAGGGGAAGGCGTATGCCTAGCGTGAGGCGACGCGATGTAAGCATGTTCTCTACCTCATTCCACAGATATTGATTCTACAGATATGGCAAGATATTGCACAGATGTTCCACAGACGCAGATGGTGATAGGCGTTTCAAGCACAAACGCGGCCCATTATGGCACGCTTTATCAACGTTGACAAAACCGCGGGCGGATGACCATGAGCGGTGATCGCTGCGCTTGCTCAGGGGTTGGCGGCCAGCTCCACCCGGCCTAGCTCCTGGAGGGTTTCACTATCGTAGACGATGACCTGAAGGCGCGCCGCCTGCGCTGCGCCTGGGGGGACAGGCAGCACATGGAGATCACGCACCCGCTCGCCGGGCAGCCAGTCCGGGGTCAGCGCGACCTGGCGCAGCGGAAAGCGGTCCTCCACCACCGGCCGGCCATCGGGCCAGCGCAGGGGCGCGCCGCCGGCGTCTACCAGACGAAAGGAGAGTTTGAGCACTTGCTCCAGTTGGGCGCGTGGCTCCCAGGTCAGCGCCACTTCCAGCCAGGGTTGGGCGGTAAGCGCCGAATAACGAGGCGTCTCGGCAGTCAGCGTCAACTGCCCATCCAGCAGAGCCAGCGGCTCACCGTGGGCGGGCGGCGTCTGGGCCATCCCCCGCGGCCAGACGCGCACCAGCGCGCCTTCGCTGCTAAAGCTATAACGACGCTCGATGCCCGCGAGTTCGCGGGTTAGGTAGGTCGGTCTGCCGGCGGCGAGCGCCTGCTCGACCGCGGCCATTCGCTGCTGGGGATCGTCGGCGGCCAGGGGGGTAGCGTTGCGCCCCAAGCCCTCCGCCGCCTGCATATAGCGCAGCGCGCTCATCTCCCCCTCGATGCCCAGGACGAGGCTGTTGGGTGGGAACGGCGTCGCCGCCATCAGCCGGGCCAGATCGTGGGCTGTCCAGTCGGTATGGCGGTCCACTGTGGGGCCGCGGCCGGGGCTGAAGACCAGGGCGACGACCAGCGCGGCCTGGAGCAGCGCGGCGCTCGGCGCTGGCAACAACCGGCCCGCCAGCCCCACACCGCCGCCGGTGAAGATCGCCAGGCCCAACAGGACCGGCAGGGCAAAGACCTCCGGGTCGGCGACGCGGTAGCGCAAGACGAAGAGAAAATTGAGTGTCAGCATCAGGAGGATCATGGCCCAGGCGCGCGCCGGCCGGCCGCGCCGGTCCACAAGCCAGGCCAATCCGATCAGGGCTAGCCCTAGCCCCACCCAGCCCAGTTGCGCGCGGGCCAGCGCCAGCCAATCGCCGAGCGTGTAGCCTGCGTCGAGCGGATTGGCGGCGAAAAAGGCGCTATAGCTGCGGGCGAGCACATGGTCCCAGAAGCCGGCCCAGGTATTGCGGTAGCTGGCGTGGAGGTCGGCAGCGCCGGCGACGGCGCGCAGCGGCAGATAGAGATAGAGCAGCAGGGGCGACAGCAGGGCCAGCATCCAGCCGAGCCAGGCGCGTTGTGGGCGGAGAAGGGAGGGCGTGCTCCAGGCCAGGTAGAGGGCCACGGCGGGCAGCGTGAGCAGGATGGTGCGATGGTGGGCCAGCCCAAGACCGGCCAGCAGCGCGACCAGCGTCACCCGGCGCAGGCGTGCGTCCGGCGCCAAGTGGTTCACCCCCAGCGCCGCCGTCAGCATTCCGGCGACCAAGAGCAGGTGGAGCGTATAAACTTCGGCGACCGTCGCCTGGCTCCACCAGACCGGCCCCAGCCCGAAGGCCAGGGCCGCGGCCAGCCCTGCCCAAGGATTGGGCCGCCCGCCCGTGTCCGTCGCCAACCGGCGGGCCAAGGCAAAGACCAGCCCCACGGTCGCGCCGGCGGCCAGCGGG
>DATLZJ010000937.1:0-3160 GCA_035574055.1 Caldilineaceae bacterium | reverse complement strand
AGCTGGCGCAACTCAGCGATGTGGTTCTGGTTGTCCGGCCCGATGTGCGGGGCGAGGGCGAAGGGGTGCTGCCCTTTGGCAGCACCCTTGCCAACGGCGCGGTGGGCGATGCGCTCTGTCTGATCGCCAAGCGGCTGCGCGGCTTCGACCTAAAGACGCTGGTGCAGACGCACCCCTCCGGCGGCACCGCGCAACTGCTCCAGAGACGCGGTTGAAGGGAGAAAAAGGGAGAGACTGCGGTTTCGGGCACGGCTACTTTTTCGTCCGTAGCTCGATCATGGCGCCTAGCATCGCCTGGGTATCCAGGTAGCTCCAGATAGCGCCGGGGAAGAGGGTGGAGCCGCCGCTCTGGAGGATGGGCGCCTCCAGCCGGCGAGCTACATCCTCCGGGTCTTCCACATTGAAGAGCAGGTGGTGGAGTCCCTCGCCGTGTTTCTCCAAGAACTCTGAATAGATATTGTTCCCCTCCAGCGGCTGGATAAACTCCAACTGGACCGGACCCGCCTGGAGGAAGGCCAGCCGCATCCGGAAGGCGCCCGGCTGGCCGCGATAGGTGGCGGTCTGCGCCAGGTCGCTCCCCTCCGGCGGCCAGTCCACAAACTGCGCCGGGCCAAGCGCAAAGCGGCTGGTCCAGGCGGCGACAGTCGCCTCTACATCGCGCACGACAATTCCTACCTGGACCACCGGCCCCAGATCAATACGCCCACGATCAACACGATCTATATGATGCTCCCCATGCGCGCCCATAGAGCCGCCGGTGGTAGGCTGAGAGCTAGCTGCTGGCGTGGTCATGAAGCCGCTTTCCTCTTTTCATGGCGATTTTTCATCGCAATGTTTCATCGCAATGACCGTTGCTCAATCCGGTCGCGCCGTCTGGGCGCGATGGCCTGCCATCACGATGGCATCCAGAATCTTGCGGTACCCGGTACAGCGACAGAAATTGCCGGTCAGCGCCTCCTGCGCTTCACGGCGGGTAGGTTGGGGCCGCTCCTCCAGCAGCTTAGCTGCGCTCATGACAAAACCAGGGGTGCAGTAGCCACACTGCACGCCGCCGCTTTGCACCAGCGCCGCCTGCACGGGGTGGAGCTGCGGCGGGTTGCCCAACCCTTCGACCGTGATCACCTGGCTGCCGGCGGCTCGCTCAGACGGCGCCAGACAGGCCATGATCGCCATGCCGTCCAGAAAGACGGTACAGGCGCCACACTCGCCCTCGGCGCAGCCCTCTTTGACCCCGACATAGCCGGCCTGGCGCAGGCTGTCCAGCAGGGTCATCCCTCCCGCCAACCGGACCGGCTTGCCGTTGACCAGCGCCTCCATCGCCGGCCCAGCGCCAGTCGGCGCGGCGACAGGCCACACGCCGCCCGTCTTTCCCCAGAGCATGACCGGCTGCTCCAGCCAACCACTGCGGGCCTGCCCATTCCGGATCAGGCGCAAGGCGCGTGCGGTCAAGGCTGTGACCATTGCCCGGCGATAGGCCGCCGTTGCGCGGATGTCGTCAATAGGGGAGGCGGCCTCCTGGGCCAGTTGCGCCGCCGCGTCGATGGTCGCGTCGTTCAACGGTTGGCCCACTAACGATTGCTCGGCGGCGGCAGCGCGCACAACGACCGGCGCGACCGCGCCCAAGCTGATGGCCGCGCCGGCCACTCGCCGCTCGCTGCCCTCCTGCTCCTCCCAGGTAATCACCACGGCGACGCTTAACACACTGATCGCCTGGGCGCGGCGCAGTCCCAGCTTCACAAACGCGCCCTCCTGGTTTGCCGCCAGGGGCGCAAAGTGGATCGCCGTGAGAATCTCATCCGGGGCCAGGTCTACCTGGCGAAAGCCGGTGTAAAAGGTGTGCAAGGGTAGCTCACGCGCGCCGCGGGCAGCGCTGGTCAACGTGACCGTGGCGTCCAGCGCCATGAGTGGCACAATGGTGTCATTGGCCGGGCTGGCGGTAATGAGATTTCCGGCGACGGTGGCTCGATTGCGGATTTGGGGCGACCCCACCTCCCAACAGGCGCGGGCCAGCGGGAAGGCTCGCTGCACGATCAGGGGGCTGGCGACACATTGGTTGTGGGTGACCAGCGGCCCAAGCCGGATGCGCCCGTCTTGCTCTCTGATCTCCCCCAGGCCCGGAATGCGCGTCAGGTCAATCAGCCCCAGCTCGCCGCCGTCGGGCGCGGTGCGTGTGCCGCGGTCCAACTCGATCAGCAAATCCGTGCCGCCGGCAATGACCCGCGCGCGCTCCCGATACTCCGCTTTGAGCCGCAACGCCTCCTCCAGCGTTGCCGGGGAAAGATAAAATCGGTACATGGACTCAGTCTTTCCAGAATTATCAACCGCAAAGGAGTATCAACCGCAAAGGACGCAAAGAGCCGAGAAAGTAGGAAGTAGAAAATAGCAACTAGATTCTATTTCCTATTTTCTCTCTCCTATTTTCTCTCTCCTAGTTTTTGGCCTTTGCGCGCTTTGCATCCTTTGCGGTTAACTTCCTTCGATCTCGCGTCGTCGGTCCTCCAGCCGGCGCCAGATTGCGTCCTCGTCCACCCCAAAGAGGGTGAGCAGGTGCGCGTCCTCGCCCGTGTCCTGGTAATAGCCCCGGCGCAGCCCCACCGGCTCAAAGCCTAGCTTGTGATAGAGGGCAATGGCCGGCGCGTTGCCCACGCGCACCTCCAGCGTCACGGTTGTTGCCCCGGCCGCGCGCGCCACGCCTACCAGGTGGATCAGCAGCCATTCGCCCAGATGGCGGCGGCGCCAGGCGGGGTGGGTGGCGATGGTGGTGATGTGAGCCTCGTCGCCCATCAGCCACATGCCGCCGTAGCCCAGGATAGGGGGCGCGGCCCCCGGCGGAACGTCGGGGCCGGGGCGCACGACCCAATAGGAGCCGTGGCGGTTGCGCAGTTCATTGCGGTAGGTGGCTGCCGACCAAGGGGTGGGAAAGCAGAGCGGCTCCAGCTCGGCCACAATCGGCACATCCGCCTGAGTCATCGGGCTGAATTGGGGGGCTAGCTCAATCGGAAAAGCAGTGCGCACAGGTTTGCCGGCCATACCGCCTACGGTCCCTGCAAGTAGAGCGGCTGGAGCGCCGCCAGATCATCCTCGTGCCCCTCGGCCAGGTGCAGCGCCGCCAGGCGGGCAAGCTGGCCGGCTCGGCGCAGGCCGCTGATGGCGTCTACCG
>DATLZJ010000936.1:0-6911 GCA_035574055.1 Caldilineaceae bacterium | reverse complement strand
CCGGAGGCCCCAGCGGCGGCTGTATTCCGGCTGACCATCTCGACACGCCGGTGGACTACGAAAGTCTCAAGGCGCTTGGCTCTATCATGGGGTCTGGCGGCTTGATCGTCATGGACGAAGCGAGCTGCATGGTAGATGTCGCCAAGTTCTTTATGGACTTCTGCGCCGACGAGAGTTGTGGCAAGTGTGTGCCCTGCCGGGTGGGTACGGTCCAGATGCATCGCATTTTGGAGCGCATCAGCCGCGGCGAAGCATCACCCGCCGACCTCGAAACGCTGCGCGACTTATGCACGCTGGTGCGCGACACGAGCCTGTGCGGCCTGGGCCAGTCGGCCCCCAACCCTGTGCTGAGCACGCTTCGCTATTTCCTGGATGAGTACGAGGCGCACATCCGGGAGCGTCGCTGTCCGGCAGGTGTGTGCCAGATGAGCGACGCGCCGACTCTGGGGCAACCGGCGGAGGAGCCTTTGCCTCGAGTCGTCTCCGGACCCTGAGTATGGCCGGACCATAAGGCGAGAGACCGGGCATCATTGTTCTGTAGCTAACGTGCCAAGCACGAGGAGAACGCCGAATGTCGGTTGTGACATTGACCATTAATGGCGAAGTGGTAAGCGCCCAGGAGGGGCAGAGCTTGCTGGCTGTGCTGCGTGAGCATGGCGTCGAGATACCAACGCTCTGTCACCTGGAAGGGTTGAGCGAGCGTGGCGGCTGCCGCCTCTGTCTGGTGGAAATCGAGGGCAGCAGCCGCCTACAAGCCTCTTGCGTAACGCTCGTGCAGGAAGGGATGGTGGTTTACACCCATACCGAGCGGGTGGTGGCCTACCGCAGGATGTTGTTGGAGCTGCTCTTCGCCGAGCGCAATCATATCTGCGCGGTCTGTGTAATGAACGGCAACTGTGAGCTGCAAGCGCAGGCCGCGTCTGCCGGTATGGACCATGTGCGCTACGAGTATCTGCACCCAGACCTGCCGATGGACGCCAGCCATCCGCGATTTGTGGTGGACCATAACCGCTGCATCCTTTGCACGCGCTGCGTGCGCGTCTGTGATGAGGTCGAAGGCGCACACACCTGGGATGTTATGGGCCGCGGGATGAACAGCCGTGTGATCACGGACCTCAACCAGCCCTGGGGCGCCAGCGAGAGTTGCACCAGTTGCGGCAAGTGTGTCCAGGTTTGCCCAACGGGCGCGCTCTTTGCCAAAGGGGTGACCGTGGCGGAGATGAAAAAGCGCCACGATTTCCTGCAATGGATTCTGGCGGGTCGTGAGAAGAAGCAGTGGAGCCGGGCCTAAGCGCGCCGGCTATCTAGCCCGGAAGGGCATCAGAAAAGGCATCTGCCATGACTGAGCAAACTGAGCCAAGACACAAAATCCGGTTTGCCACCGCCTGGCTAGGCGGTTGCTCCGGCTGTCATATGAGCTTTCTGGACTTGGACGAGCGGCTGATTGAGCTGGCGCAGCAGATCGAGCTGGTCTACAGCCCTATTGCTGACGTCAAGGAGTTTCCGGAGGATGTAGACGTGACTTTGGTGGAGGGGGCTGTCGCCAATGTGGATCACCTGGCGTTGGCGCGCCAGATTCGGGCGCGCAGCCGGTTGGTCGTGAGCTTTGGCGATTGCGCCGTCACGGGCAATGTCACCAGCTTACGCAACCGGCTGGGGGTGGACGATCTGCTGACGGCGGTGTACCGGGAGGGGCCGGGGCAGGCTCCACGCGGCGGTGAAAGCGACAAGATCATGCCGGCCCTGCTCCCCAAGGTGCTGCCGTTGCATCAGGTGATCACGGTGGACGCCTATGTCCCCGGCTGCCCACCGGACCCGGAGCGGATCTGGCAGGCAGTCCAGGCGCTCCTGGCGGAAGCGCCGGTCGTGCTGCCGCCGGAGATGCTCAAATTTGGATAGTGTGCCGTAGCGCCAATCCAGTAGGCGCCATCGCCTTCAAGAGGAGGATAAACTCATGGCAAAGCCACAAATCGTTGTACTAGGGGGAGGCTTCGCAGGGCTTGAAACAGCCTTCTATTTGCGTATGAAGCTGCGCGAAGCGGCCGATATTACGCTGGTCTCGGATCAAGATCGGTTCTTGTATAAACCGAATACCATCTACATCCCTTTCGGCCTCGACCCGGAGAAGCTGATGATCCCGCTGGAGGGGCCAACCAGACGCAAGAACATTCATTTCTATCAGGCCAAGGCTCACGAGATTGACCCGGAGGCCAAACGTGTCCACCTGAATGGCGCGACCCTGCCCTATGATTACCTTGTGGTCGCCACGGGGGCAGGAATGCGCCCTTCTGAGATCCCTGGCCTTGCCGAGTATGCCCATACCATTTGGACGCCGGCAGACATGTTGGCTCTGCGAGCCGCGTTTGCACAGCTCGTCAGTGGCGTCAACGGCAAGGGGCGCCGCCAAGTGCTCTTCCTTGTGCCGCCCAACAACAAGTGTGCAGGCCCTCTCTACGAGCTGGTGTTCATGCTGGACACTTGGCTGCGCCGTCACAATGCTCGCCAGAGCGTCGAAATTGTATGGAGCACCTACGAAAACAGTTACATCCAAGCCTTCGGCCCACGGCTCCATGAGGTTGTCAGTAATGAGTTTCAGCGCCGTGGGATTCACGCGTACAACCGCTATGCTGTGCAGGCGGTGACGGCCAAGGAGGTGATCTACCAAAATGAGGAGGAGCTGGCCTACGACCTGCTGGTCTCATTCCCTCCTTATGTGGCCTCAACCGTCTTCCCGGGTCTGCCGGCTGATGCACGGGGTTTTATCCAGACTGAGATGGCGACCCGCCAGGTGATAGGGCAGCCGGATATCTATGCGGTAGGGGATGCCGGTAATTTCCCGATCAAGCAGGCGTTTCTTGCCTTTCTACAATCTGATGCCGCCGCCGAGCATCTTGCGTCTCGCATCCTGGGGACGCAGCCGCGGGGCGTGTTCGAGCCGGTCAGCATGTGTGTCATGGAGCAGTTTGATAAGGCCACCTTTGCCCAAGTGCCCCTGCGGATGACTGATTCGCCGGATAAGCCGGTAGAGGTGGATGTCGCTTCTGCTCAGTATCGGGTGGGCACATCCCCTGCCTGGCGGCTTGGGAAACTTGCATTGAGCTACTATCTGCCTTGGCGCTTTCATGCGGGCAATCCCTTCCACGGTGGTCTCCCCTGGAGAGGCATGGAAGTTGGGTTGAAGGCCATGTCATCGGTCATGGCAAATTGAGGATAGAGGAAGACATGTCGCGCACCATTACCATTGACCCGGTCACCCGGATCGAAGGCCACGCCAAGATCACGATTCATCTCGATGAGTCCGGGCGCGTGGCCGACGCCCGCTTTCATGTGACCGAATTCCGCGGCTTTGAGAAGTTCTGTGAAGGACGAAGCTTTTGGGAGATGCCGGGGATCACGGCGCGCATCTGTGGCATCTGCCCTGTGAGCCACTTGCTGGCTTCGGCCAAGGCCGGCGACGCCATCCTGGGTGTGCGCATCCCGCCCACGGCAGAGAAACTGCGCCGCCTGATGAACTGGGCGCAGATCGTCCAGAGCCATGCGCTCAGCTTCTTTCACCTGAGCGGCCCGGACTTGCTGCTGGGGATGGAAAGCGACCCGGCGCAGCGCAACCTGGTCGGGCTGCTGCAGAAATACCCCGATGTGGCGCGCCAGGGCATTCAGCTACGCCAGTTCGGCCAGGAGGTGATCCGCCTGCTGGGCGGCAAGAGCATCCATCCGGCCTGGGCCGTGCCGGGGGGCGTCCGCGAGCCATTGGCTGATGAGGAGCGCCGTCGCATTCAAGCGATGTTGCCTGCGGCCTATGCCGGCGTTGAGCTGGGGTTGAAGCTGCTCAAGGATGCGCTGCCGCGCTTCGATGCCGAGCTGCGCGTCTATGGCGCTTTTCCCAGCCTCTTTGCCGGCCTGGTCACCCCTGACGGCGGTCTGGAGCATTATGACGGGGTGCTGCGGGTGATTGACAGCACAGGCAATCGCCTGGAGCCGGGCTTTCCGCCCGACCGCTTCCGCGAGATCATCGGCGAGGCCGTGGAGCCGTGGAGCTATTTGAAGTTCCCCTACTACCGGCCCCTCGTCATCCACCAAGACGGCGCCAACGCGGGCCGGAGCAACGGGGCCGGCGCTCCGGGGTATGAGGCGGGGATGTACCGCGTCGGCCCGCTGGCAAGGCTCAATGTCTGTGATTACGTCGGCACGCCGCGCGCCGACGCCGAGCTGCGGCAGTTTCGCACGCTGGCGCCCGCGGGGAAGCCGGTGACCGAGAGCTTTCACTACCACTATGCCCGCCTGATTGAGATTCTCTTTGCTCTAGAGAAGATCGAGGCGACGCTGGACGATCCGACCATCACCGATAGCGCCGTGCGCAGCCAGGCCGGCGTCAACAACCGTCTAGGCGTGGGAGTGAGCGAGGCCCCGCGCGGCACGCTCTTCCATGAATACCAGGTGGACGAGAACGGCATCCTGCAGCGGGTCAACTTGATGATCGCCACCGGACAGAACAACCTGGCGATGAATCGCACCGTGCGCCAGATCGCAGAGGCATATATCAATGGCCGCCAGCTACGCGAGGGCATCCTGAATCGCATTGAGCACGGCATCCGCGCCTTTGATCCGTGCTTAAGCTGTTCGACCCACGCCATCGGCCAGATGCCGCTGCATGTGCAATTGATCAATGCGAATGGGGAGGTCGTGGATGAAGCTCACCGGGACTGAGCAACAGAAACAGATGAAGCGCCAGAATAGCAATCGAGAGAATAGCAATCGAGAGAATAGCAATCGAGATGATGGGCGCTGCGGCTACTTGCTTTTGATCGGCTATGGCAACTCGCTGCGCCGAGACGACGGCGGCGGTGTGGCGATGGCCCAGCGTCTGGCCCACTACTGCTGGTGCAGCCGCGGCCTGCCTGTACGGCTGTTGACTGTGACCCAGTTGGGGCCGGAGCTGGCCGCCGACCTCGCCGCCGAGGATATTATCGCCGCCGTCTTTGTGGATTCCGCCGCCCGCGATGGCCCAGGCCCGGTGCAGGTGGAGCGGATTACGTCGAGCGCGCTCTCGCCCAGCCTGGGCCATCAGCTCGCCCCGGCGGCGCTCCTGGTTTACGCTGAGCTGCTCTACGGGCGCTGTCCGCGCGCTTGGTTGGTGACCGTGCCGGGCACAGATTATAGCCACGGTGAAGGCTTTAGCCCCCGCGTAGAGCAGTTGCTGACTCATACCGCGGCAGTGGCAGACCGCCTGCTTGCCGAGATCGAGGGTACATCCTATGCATGAGCTTGGCATTGCCCAAGAGCTAATTGAGACGGCCCTCGCCGCGCTGCCGCCCGGCGAGGGGATGCGGGTCGCTGCGCTCTATGTGCAACTGGGCGCAGCAGCCGGCGTCTCCGAGGCGGAGCTGCGCTTCGGCTTCGAGGTCATGTCGTCGTCTTCGCCCCTGGCCGGCGCGCGGCTGGAGATCGAGGCGATGCCGGCAGTCGTCTATTGCCCGGTCTGTGACGGTGAGTTTGCCCTGGCCGAGGCGACCTGTGCCTGCTGTCCGATGTGCGGTACGGCGGCAGTGCAGGTGGTGCGGGGCAAAGATTTGACGCTAGCGAAGATCGAGATCGTGAATGAACCGGCAAGAGACCCAGCCGATGTCTTTGGCGCCTGAGGTCGTTTCATCGCACGACGACTTGTATACGCTTCAGCGGCGGCGCCTCTCTGTCCAAGGGGTGGTGCAGGGGGTAGGCTTCCGCCCGTTTGTCTACAATCTGGCGACTCGCCTGGGGCTGGCCGGTTTTGTGGGCAACGACGGGGCCGGCGTCTTCATCGAGGTGGAGGGGACGCCGGAGGCCATTGCCGCCTTCCAGGAGACGCTTGCAGCCGCCGCGCCGCCGCTTGCCCGCATCGAGCGCATCTCAGCGGATTCCATCCCGGTCACGGGTGAGACGGGCTTCGCCATCGTGAACAGCCGCGTGCACACTACGGCCCATACACTCATCTCGCCCGACCTGGCGATCTGTGACGACTGCCTGCGCGAGCTGTTTGACCCCACCAACCGCCGCTATCGCTATCCCTTCATCAACTGCACCAATTGCGGGCCGCGCTTCACCATTGTCCGGGATATTCCGTATGACCGGCCCATGACGACCATGGCCGGCTTCCGGCTCTGCCCGGCCTGCCGCCGCGAGTACGAGGACCCGCGCGACCGGCGCTTCCATGCTCAACCCAACGCCTGTCCGGTCTGCGGGCCGCATCTTGTCTTTCGCTGGGCCAATGACCGCGTTCCGGAGGCGCTGGCGCGCGCGCTGGATGGGGATGGGGGCCAGTTGGAGCATGAGGCTGCGCTGCATCTGGCCCAGCAAGTGCTGGCGCATGGCGGTATCCTTGCCGTCAAGGGCATCGGCGGCTTTCATCTGGCGTGTGACGCCACGGATGATCGGGTCGTCGAAACGCTCCGCCGGCGCAAGGGTCGCGCCGCCAAGCCCTTTGCCGTCATGGCCCGTGACCTGGAGACCGCTCGCCGGCTCGCCTACCTCAGCGACGATGAGCTGGCTTTGCTGGCGAGCCGCGAGCGACCGATTGTCCTGTTGAAGAAGCGGCCCGATAGCCCGCTCTCGGCTCAAGTTGCGCCGGGCAATCCCTGGGTCGGCGTCATGTTGCCCTACTCGCCGCTGCATTATCTGCTCTTTGTGCCGGAGGATGCGCCGGCTGCGGGCATGGCTGCCCCCTCGCCGGCGCTGGTGATGACCTCCGGCAATTATTCGGACGAGCCAATCGTCAAGGACAACGCGGAGGCGTTGGAGCGATTGGCGCCACTGGCCGACGCCTTTCTTCTGCATAACCGGGAGATCCATGTCCCCTGTGATGATTCGGTGATGCGCATCTTCGCGGGGCAGCCGCTGCCGATCCGCCGCTCGCGGGGCTATGCGCCCTTTCCCGT
>DATLZJ010000935.1:0-4716 GCA_035574055.1 Caldilineaceae bacterium | reverse complement strand
TTGGCCGCCGATTGGCAGCCGACGCTGGCAGGGCGTGACCGGATGTTGATCTTCGGCCTGCTCGCCTATGCGGCGTTGGGGGTCTGTGCATTGCTGCGCCGGCGTGTGGAAGAGCAGCGTTGGCTCTGGACGGTCGTCCCGGCGCTGCTGCTGGCCTTTGGCCTGGTCTGGCTGCGCCAGCCGGGGCTATTGGCGTTGGTTCCCGTGCCCGTGGTGTTAGGGCTGATGCTGGACGGCTTCCGGGGCGCGGCCCTGGCCGCGGTGCTCCAAAGCGGGGGGCTGGCCGTGGCCGCCTGGCCGGCGGCCTCATGGCTGCCCAATCACACCCTGGCCCTTGCCTTGACCGGCGTCTGGACGACGGCGGGGCTGCTCTTTGGCCTCTACCGCCAGATGCTCCAGCTCACAGACTGGTCATGGCACAACTACCGGCAGGTCTTGCGTCTGTTGGAGGAGGCGCGCGACCGCAAGGCCGAGCTGGAGCAGGTGCTGGATGAGCTGGTACACGCCAACCGGCAGATGGACCTGCTCAACGAGCGGCTGGCGGCCACACGGCTGATGGCCGAAGAGGCGCACAAGGCCAAGGCCGCCTTTGTCGCCAAGGTCAGCCATGAGTTTCGTACCCCCCTCAACATGATCATCGGGTTGACCGATCTGATCATGGAGACGCCGGATGTGTACGGAACGGCGCTGCCGCCTTCACTGCTGGAGGATATTCGCATTGTCCATCGCAACTGCGCCCACCTCGCCAGCATGATCAACGATGTGCTAGACCTGAGCCAGACCGAATCGGGCCGATTGGCGCTACACCGGGAGTGGGTGGACCTGCGCGAGGAGATCGAGACCGCGGCCATAGTCGTGCAGCCCTTGATCGAGAAGAAGGGGCTGGCGCTGGAGCTATGCATTGCTGAATCACTGCCGAAAGTTTACTGTGATCGGACGCGCATCCGGCAGGTCGTGCTCAACCTGGTGAGCAATGCCGCCCGCTATACCGAGCAAGGCCACATCCGCGTGACTGCCGAGCCGGTCGAAGGCAGCGTGGTCGTCGGCGTCGAGGACACCGGGCCGGGCATCCCCCCTGCCGAGGCCGAAAAAATCTTCGAGCCATTTTACCAGGGGATCAACGGCGCCTGGCGTGACCGCAGCGGCAGCGGGTTGGGTCTGACCATCAGCCGCCAGTTTATCGAGTTGCACGGCGGCGCGATCTGGGTGCAAAGCGAGGTAGGCCGGGGAAGCCACTTTGCCTTCCGCCTGCCCATCTTTCCGGCGGCCCCGCCCCATGTTTCCTCCGGGCGTTGGATCCACGAGGAGTGGCCCTGGCTGGAACGTCCCGAGCGTCCTGCCATCCCCCGCTTACCTTACCGCCAGCGTGTGCTTGTCTGGGACCAGAGCGGCGAGCTGATCGAGGGGTTCACTCACCAGACAGACGAGGTGGAATTTGTCTCTGCCGCCAACTTGGAGGAGATGAGCGCCGCGCTCGATGAGTGCCCCGCCCATGCCATTGTCGTCAATGCGCCCACACCCGACCAGCTTTGGCCGCTGCTCGACTATATTCGCCAGGCGACGGACGAGACGCCGGTGATCGGCTACTGCCTGCCCGAACGCGGCCCGGTCGCTGCTGCCCCCAACGCGCCGGACTACCTGACCAAGCCCGTCACACGCGCCGACCTGCGCAAGACCCTCGGCTCATTGGCCGAAAGGCCGCGGCGCGTGCTGGCGGTGGATGATGACCCGGAGTTTCGCCAGTTGCTAACACGCATGATCCATACGCTGGACCCGGCGATTCAAGTCTTCGAGACAGGAAACAGCCTGGAGGCGCTGGAATTGATGCGCGAACAGCGGCCCGACCTGGTTTTTTTGGACATCGCAATGCCCAACCTAGACGGCTGGCAACTGCTGGCAGCCAAGCATCAGGACGAGGAGCTGGCCGGCATCCATGTGACCATCATCTCGGCGCAAGACCCGGTGGACCAGCCGCTGCAAAGCGGTCTGTTGGTGGCAACGATGGGCGATGGGCTGCCCTTTAACAAGCTGCTGCCGTGCTCGCTGGCGGTGGCGGAGCTGCTGTTGAATCCTGGGCCGCCGCCCGATCCAGCGCCTGAATCAGATCTTGACGGCGAACCGGTTTGGGCACATAGCCGGTAGCGCCTAACGCCAGGGCCAGCTCCTCCTGGCGGACGACCGAGCAAACGATCACCGGGATGGCGCGGGTGTCGGGGTCTTCGTGGAGACGGGTCAAGACCTCCCAGCCGTCCAGGTCAGGCAGCATCACGTCCAGCACCACCACGTCGGGGTGCAGCCGGCGCACTGCCTCAAACACCTCCTGCCCCGCGGCGACGTGGACAATGCGATAGCGAGTACGCTCGGTGTAGCGCCGGTAGAGATGGACGAGATCGGCGTTGTCATCCACCACCAGCACAGTCAGCAGCCGGGCGCTCGGCAGCGCCATCTCGAAGCGCACCTGCTCATCAACACGCCGGACGGCAACCTGCCCGCCGCGTGCGGTGACGGTCTCGGCGATGAACTCGCTGGCGGGCATGGCTGATTGCGGCGCCGGCTCACCGCTGACCTCCACACGCACACAGTCGCCCTCTTGCCAGGCTGCCACCTTCACAACGCCCTGTACAGTCGCTTGCGCCAGCTTTTGTACTGCTACAATCAGGAGTTGGCGCAAGACAGAGGGATGGATGGCGGCGACCAGCCCAGCCGGCGCCGGAGCGGCCTCTAGCCGGCAGCCATGGCGAGCGGCTAAACCTTTCTCCAGACGCACAACCTGCTCCACCAGCTCGGCCACATTGGCGACTGCGCCGGGGTCGTTCTCCTCCAGCGCGGCCAGCTCCCGGTGAACTTGGGAGCGCCAGGTTGGCTCCGCCGTTCCCTGTCCCATGCTATCGCCCGCAGCAGGCGATGCAGCAGCGCCAGGGCCGGACGGCTCATGCGCTTGCTCGTACTGCTCCCAGAGCCGGCGGGCGAGCATCTGCACAGCCTGTTGCTGCTCGCGGCGCAAGTGACGGGGGGTGATGCCTAACCGCTCGGCGGTCTCTTCCTGGGTCAGCTCCTGGACATAGCGGCAAGCCAACAGCTCGTAGAGGCGGCGGCTGCGCGCATTGGGCGGCACCTCCGGGCTGGGCTTCAACTCCTGGATAGCGGCAATCACCAGCGGCTGGACGGCGCCCGCCCCGCCGGAGGGGTTGCGTGTCAGCACTCGGCGGAGGAGGGGCGGCGCTTGGTAGACAGGGTCGTAGAGATGGATCAGCGCCTCGCGCAGCGCCTGCTCGAAGGCCTCAAAGGTATTCATGGACATATTCATGGACAAAAGGATTCATAGAATGCGAATTATGTCCGGTTGATGTCCGGTCTATGACCACCCAAGGGCCTTGTGGGGCAGCGGATGCGTGCTTACACTAGCACACGGGCAGGGCATCGTCAAGCTGCCGGCCCAAGCACTCCCCTGTGCCCGGATTTTTTGTATGGTGAAAGTGGTTCTGTGAAAACGGTTTGCCCAAAAGCACGGATGGCGCCCGCCGGCGCGGTCAAACCGTCTGGTATGAAATTCTGTCACTGTTCACTACCTCTCATGTAGTACCTCTCAAGTAGGCGCATTGTTGAGAAGAGTTGAGAACGAGAGTCGAGGAGAAGGAGAACGCTATGGCGAACCCGTATCGAGTCAGCCGCCGCGGCTTTCTGCGCCTTGCCGGCGCAGGCGCGGTCAGTGTAGCGGTGGCGGCCTGCGCCGCGCCTGGCGCGCCTGCCCCAGCCCAGGAGACCGGAGGCGAAGACGCTGCCGCGCCCAGTCAAGACGCGGTCGTCCTGAAGATTCAGGCGAACGAGGAGAACGAAAAGCCAACGGTTGAGCTGTTCAAGGAAAGCCACCCCAATCTTTCAGTTGAGTACTTCAATGTAACGGGCATTGACCATGAAGAGGTCGCGAGCAAGATCCTCTCCATGGTCGCCGCCGGCCAGACCCTAGACCTGGGCTATGCGGCGACGGAGGCTGCACAACTCTATGCCGGCCAGGGACTGTCGCAGCGGCTGGACGATTACGTGCTGGCCGCCGAGGCTGAGCTACAACAGTATTTCTCCGATGTCCATCCGACGCTGGTCGAGGCGTTTATGTACGAGGGCGGTCTCTATCAACTGCCCTTTGACTTCAACGCCGCCAATATGTACTACAACACCCAGCTCTTCGCCGAGGCAGGCTATGACCATCCGGCCGCAGACTGGACCAAGGATCAGTTCTTGGAGATCGCCCAGGCCATTACCAAGAAGGACGCCAGCGGCCAGACCGAGGTCTTTGGCTATGCCTGGACCAACCGGCTGTGGGGGAGTTGGATGCCCTGGATCTTTGTGAACAACGGTAACATCCTGACCGAAGAGCGAGCGCCCGGCGGTGAATGGCTCTGGGAGAAGTTCTACGCTGGCGACCCGGCAGCCGAGGGACGCGGCGGCGGCTGGCGCTGGACGGCGCCCAAGGCCAACGACCCAGCCAATGTCGAGGCGCTGGAGTTTATGGTCATGTTGACCAAAGAGGGCATTGCGCCCGCCATCGAGCTGGGCGGCGGCCAAACCCTCCAGGGCTTCTTCACCAGCGGCAAACTGGGCATGACGCCGGCGGGCGGCTTCTGGTCGGGCGGCTTGCACAATGCCGGCATGCCCAAAGACCAGTTTGACGTACAGCTCTTCCCCAAGTGGAAGTCGCAGCGCCATCAGTTTGGCACC
>DATLZJ010000934.1:0-8937 GCA_035574055.1 Caldilineaceae bacterium | reverse complement strand
ACAGTGTGGTTGCCTCCATTGTTCACGAATTTACCAGATTTTTCACGGCGCCTTTAGGCCGGTGATCGCCGGAGGGACGCCGGCCTCTAGCGAGCATCCCCCTTATCCAGGCTCGGCCACGACAGGCGTCGCCACCCATCGGGCCAGGACCCGTTGCAGCTCCTCCAGGCGGATCGGCTTCGCCAGGTAATCGTCCATGCCGGCAGCCAGACAGGCCTCCCGGTCGCCGTCCATGGCATTGGCCGTCATGGCGATGATGGGTGTGCGGTGATGGTTGTTGCGCTCGGCGGTGCGGATGATGCGCGTCGCCTCAAAGCCATCCATCTCCGGCATTTGGCAGTCCATCAGGATCGCGGGATAGCGGGTGTGGAGCGCGGCCTCCACCGCCTCGCGACCGTTTGCCACCACGGTCGCCTTGTACCCCAGTCGCTGGAGCTGGCGCAGGATCACCCGCTGGTTGGTCAGGTTGTCTTCGACCAGCAGCAGAGGTTGATCGCCGGCGGCTGGGGCCGGGGACGGTGTGACGGGCGGCTCCTTGGTCTGCGCCTGGGGCTGGCGGAATGGCGTCTGCGCGGCCAGCGCGTCCAATACCTCCACCAATTCATCATAGCGCACCGGCTTGCTCAACTGCACGACGCCCGCCTGATGTGCGCGTTGCTCATCCACCCGTTGAAATAGAGACGTCAAGAGCACAACCGGCGTCTTCGCCAGGCTAGGAATGGCGCGAATCTCATGCACCAGCATCAGGTCCACCAACTCCGGCAGCCCGGCATCCAGCAGGAGAAGCGCCGGCGGGCGACCGCCGGCTATAGCCTGATGCAGATGGCTCAAAAGCTCGGCGCGGGAGTCTACACCGGCAGCCCGAAAGCCAGCCGCAGCAAGATAGTCGAGCAGCACCCTGCGCTCGGAGGGGCGCTTGACCATGCAAAGCGCCTCTGTTCCTGCCCTCTGGCCCTTCGTCTGTGTCTGCGCCGGCTGGACCACCGGCAGCGGCGCTGTGAACCAGAAGGTAGAGCCGGCCCCCGGCTGGCTGACCACCCCGATCTCTCCCCCCATTAGCTCAACCAACCGTTTGGAGATCGCCAGCCCCAGCCCGGTGCCGGCATACTTGCGTGTACGGGAGCTGTCCAGTTGGGTGAATGGGGTGAAGAGCTTGGCAATCTGCTCCGGCGTTAAGCCGATGCCGGTATCTTGGACCTCAAAGCGCACCAGGGGGACAGCCGCCTGCGCGCCGGCCTCCAGGCGCGCGGAGAGCATGACCTCTCCCTTGTCTGTGAATTTCACGGCGTTGCCGGCCAGGTTGAGCAGCACCTGGCGCAACCGGAGTGGATCGCCCCTGAAGACAGATGGGAGCGCGGGATCAACGTAGGTCACCAGCGCCAGGCGCTTGGTATGGGCTGCGGTCGCCATCAGGTCCGCCACATCCTCGACGACCGTCCGTACCGAAAACTCCTCTGCTTGCAGGTCCAGCTTGCCTGCCTCAATCTTGGAAAGGTCCAGAATATCGTTGATGATGGTCAGCAACGCGTCGGCGCTGTTGCGGATCACCTCCAGGTATTCCTGCTGCTCGGCAGTCAAGGAGGTGGTGGAGAGCAGGTCGGCCATGCCGACAATGCCGTTCATGGGCGTGCGAATCTCATGGCTCATAGTTGCCACGAACTCTGACTTTTGGCGAGACGCCTCCACTGCCTGCTGGTGGGCGAGCGCCAACTCTTGCTCGGCTTGTTTGCGCTGGGTAATATCGAGCCACGAGCCGACGATCTCAGTTGGGTTGCCCTCGGCGTCGCGCAGCAGGCGCATCTCGTCGTGCATCCAATGGTACTCGCCATCCTTGTGCAGCATCCGGTATTCAAAGACCACATAGCCGCCGGCATGTAAGGCGGCCATCGCCCTGGCAATCTCTGGCCGGTCGTCCGGATGGATCAACTCCTCCCAGAGGGTGGGGGATTCAAGAAACTCCTGGGCGCTAAAGCCGGTAATCGCCTGGATATTTTCGGTGATAAAGGTCGCCTGATATGGGTACTCTGCGCTGGCGCAGTAGATAGAGACCGGGCTGGAGGTAATCAAATGGCGCAGCCGGGCCTGGGCGGCGGCGCTGGCCTCTTCGGCTCGCTTGCGCACGGCCGCCTCCGCGGCCAACGCCGCGGTGTGGGCTGCGATCTGGCTCTCGCGCTCGCGCAGCCGCTGGCTCATCCAGTTGAAGGCATTCGCGACCTGGGCGATCTCTTTTTGAGCGTGAATTTGGATGTGGTGGGTCAGGTCGCCCTCGCCGATCCGCTCGGCGCCGGAGCGCACCTGCTCCAGCGGCGCAAAGATCAGGCGGCGTAACATGGCCGCAGCCAACCGCATGGTCACATAGCCAAAGAGGAAGAGGCCCGCCGCCAGCACCAGCAAGGCCAGCCGCGAAGTGTGGTACATCTCCGCCGTCCGCACCTCCGTCACGGCGATCCAGTCCGTCCCCGGCAGAGGGGTCATGATCCCCATGACCTGAACCCCCTCCACATTGCGATAGACGCCCGACCAGGCGGCTGCGCCGCTTTCCTGAAAGGCAATGAATTCGGGAAGGCTTGCCAACGAGCGGTTGGCGAGCACATAGGCAGGGTCGGGGTGGGCGATGATCTGCCCTTGCCCGTTGACCAGATACGTTTGTCCTGTTTGTCCAAACTGGATCTGCGCCACGGCGTCCCACAGGGTTCGCATGTCCAGCCGCGCGGCGACGACGCCCCCATCGGGGCTGGGGATAGCCATGATCAGATAGGGCAGGCCCTTGGCCGACACTTGCAGGGCGCCCAAGTAAACATGACCCTGGCGCGCCATGCGGAACCAGTTGGCTTGGGGAATGGTAAAGAGATGGCTCAAGACCGGCTCATCGCGATAGGCGCTGCCCAGGACACGCCCTTTGTCATCCAGCCGCACGATCTCGAACAGGGGGCCGGGCTGCTCGTAGAAGAGCATCATCTTCATGTAGGCCGAGGCTAGGTCGCTGTAGCGAACGTTCAGCAGGCTAACCATCACCAGCGTCTGCCGCGCCTGGCGGAGATGGAGGGAGACCACGCGCGCGGCCATGGCGGCCGCGTCGCTATGGCGCTGGCGCCACCCATGCTGCTCCAGGGTATAGATAAGCGTCGAGACTCCGGCAGCCGTTGTGAAGAAGGTGAGCAGAAAGATCAGCGCCAGCGCAGTGAGCACCAGCCGGTGGAGGCTGGCGCTAAAGAAACGGCCAACGGTCTTGGGAAGCCGCATGAGACCTGGCGCGGCTAGAGCAAGCTTGTTAAGGTAGCGCGGCATGGGCGCGATCCCCCTCCGTCAGGAAGCGTTGCCAGATTTCATCATGGAGCTGTTGCACCTCTGGGGGTAGCGGCACGAAAAACTCCGCATCCTGGAGGCTCTCGTCTTTCGGGAAAACAGCCGGGTCATTGAGGATCTCCGGGCGGATCAACGGGCGCGCCGCGTCATTGGGCGTCGCGATATAGATCTCATTCACTATTTGCGCGCTGACCTCCGGTCGCAACACATAGTTGATGAACTGCTCCGCGGTTTGTTTCTGTGTTGTCTCGGTAGGGATGACAAGGTTGTCGGTCCATAGCATCGTGCCTTCCTTGGGCAGGACATAGGCGACGGTGTCCAGTTCCTCTTGCGCCGCCAGCGCATCGTAGGACCAGCCGTGGATCATCACCGTCGAATCATCCAACAGGTAAGAAACGCCGGTGGGTAGATTGGGGTCAATCAGGAAGACCTGCCGGCGCAGGGCCAGCAGCCGTTCCTCCGCCTCGCGGAGTTGGGCAGGGTTGTCTGAGTTGATGGAATACCCCAATGACTTGAGCGCCATGCCGAGGATGTCCCCCTGAAGCGGCCAAAGGCCAATCTTGCCGGCATAGCGAGCATCCCAGAGATCGGCCCAGCGGGTGATGGGCGCTTCGGCGCGGTCGGTGCGGACGACCAACCCGGTCGTGCCCCACTGGAAGGGCGCCGAGTACTGGTTGCCGGGGTCAAAGGCCAGGTCGCGGAAGTTGGGCGAGATATTGTGGAAGTTGGGGATGTTGCTGTAATCGAGCTTCGCCAGGAGACCCTCGGCGACCAGTTGAGGGATGTAGCTGTTGCCCATGACGACTACATCATAGGATATGCCGCTTCGGATCTGTTCAATCGCCTCATCCTGGCTGCTATAGATGACGTACTCCACTTGGACGCCGAATTCTTCGGCAAAGCCGTCCAGCATGGTCTGGGGGATATAGCCGGCCCACCCGGCGATGCGGAGCGGGGCGGCGGGCGGCTCGACCGGAGGCGGCTGCCGGCAGCCGCCTAGCGCCGCCAAACAGAGGCACAGGATCGATAGCAAGGGCAAGCGGACATAGATTAGGGGTATCTTTGCCAGCATGGGCTGCTCCAGAACAAGATAAGCGCCGTAGAAGCGCCAGATATTAACAACTCGTCACAACGTTCCTCCCCATAGTAGCCTCAATCCACACAACTGTTCAGCGACGATTGTCCCAAGCGCCTCTTGCTTTTGTCGGACTTCCGCTATCAACGCCGCTAGCACGGGCAACAGTAACCGGGTATTGTGGCCGCCGCGCGCCCAGGGAATTGCCAGCGTAACCTGGACTGTGGGGCTGGCAACTCTGTCATACAACTCTGTCATAAACGAAGAGCACCTGCTGCCCGTCGGGCCTCAGAAAGAGGTGATGGTAGAGTTCGCCGGCTGCGCCGCCCGTCACCTCGACCCTGGCCGCCTCGTCCACGGGCGTGAGAGTTCCCGTGTCCAGCAGGTCGGTGAGCAGGTCTATGGTAATGAGTCTTCTGGAAGCGATTCCCATTGATCCAATCTTTTGGCCGATTGCCGTGGCTACCGTATACTTTGGGATACCATAATTAGGTGGTCGAAGTATACGCTGTCTGCGTGGCGTTCTTGCCGGCAAGCGCACAGCACGGACCAATAGCACAGTACTGGCCAGTTGTACAGTCGAACCGAGTCTCCAGCCGCGCCGTACCCCGCCCAGTTGCCTGCCAGGCTGTGCAGCGCCGACTGGGTATCTCTTTTGGCGCCTGGCCGCACCGGAGGAGTGCACCGGAGAGGCAAGGCCAGGCAAAGGAAGGACCATGCGCCAGAGTGGTTTGCAGTTTCTCTTGCCCTACATGCGCCCCTACCGGCGTCACCTCCTGATCGGCGCGCTCTATGCGTTCATCGGCGCAGGGGCCAGCGCCTTTAGCCCTACCTGGCTTGGCTGGGGTGTGGATGCGCTGAATCAGGGCGTGGCGCCGAATGTCTTGGCCTTCTACGCCGTCGGGCTGATCCTCCTGGCGGCTACCCTCGCCTTCTTCCGCTATCTGCTACGCATGTTGACCGGCGAGATCGCCGCAGGCATCACCTACCGGATGAGCCAAGACCTCTTTCACCGTCTTCTGCTCTTCGACAAAGAGACGCGCCAGCAGTATGGCACCGGCGACCTGCTTTCGCGCAGCACCAGCGACTTCATCTACATCTGGCGTTTTTACAGCGCCGGTTTTCAAATGTCCATGCATGCCATCTTTCTGCTGCTCATCGGCTGCGGGCTGATGGCCCTGACCAGCCCACTGCTGGCCGGGATGGTTGTGCTGGTGCTGCTGCTCTCCATTGCGCTCCAGGTACGGCTAGGGCGCATCCTGGAGCGCTCCTTTGCGCAGGTGCAACAGGAGATTGCCAAGCTCTCGGCCTTTGTCCAAGAGCATCTTAACGCCGCGCGGATGCTCACCGCCTACGTTCAGGAAGAGGCCGTCGTCAACGCCTTTCGCACGGCCAACCAGAGCTATGTGCAAAAGAACCTCAAGTTCGTGCTCCAGTCGGGCGCGATCTCGCCGCTGCCCAGCCTGGTCGTGCGGCTGGCCGCAACGGTGGTCGTCTTTGTCGGCGGCATCATGATCATTGGCAATCAACTGACGGTCGGCCAATATGTCCAGTTCATTGTCTATCTAGGTCTGCTCAACAGTGGCGCCCAGCAGATCACCGACGCCTTTACCCGGCTCCAGCAGGGCAACGCCGCCGCCGGGCGCATCGGCGAGGTGCTCCATCGCTGGCCCAAGATTACCGACGCCCCGACAGCCCAAGCGCCGGAGCTGGCCGGCAATCTGCGCTTTGAGGATGTGGGCGTCTGGGCCGAGGACCAGGGGCGCTGGGCGCTGCGCCACATCAATCTGGAGGTGCCCGCCGGCACTACATTGGGCATTGTCGGACCGACCGGCTCCGGCAAGAGCATGTTGATCAGCCTGTTGGGGCGCATCCACGACCCGGATGAGGGGCGGGTGCTGATGGATGGTCATGACCTGCGCGACCTGAAGCTGGCGACCTTGCGCCAGGCAGTGGTCTATGTGCCCCAGGAGTCGCTGCTCTTCAGTATGCCCCTGCGCAGCAATATTGCCCTGGGCGTGCCCGAGACGCCGGAGGCGCGCATTTACCGGGCGACCGAGCAGGCGCGTCTCTCCAACGATCTGCCCCAGTTGCCCAAGGGGCTGGATAGCTATGTGGGCGAGCGCGGCACAACGCTCTCCGGCGGCCAAAAGCAGCGCGCCGCCATTGCCCGCGCCCTGGTGCGCGACCCCAAAGTCTTGTTGCTGGACGATGCCCTCTCCAGCATTGACGTAAAGACGGCTTCGGAAATCCTGCGTGAACTGCGCCAATCCCGCACCCAACGGACTTGTGTCATCGTCACCCAACGGCTGGCCGCGGTGCAGGACGCGGACCAGATCGTCGTGCTTGACCACGGCCAGATCATCGAGCGCGGCAACCACGAAAGCCTAATGGCCCTCAACGGCGTCTATGCGGAGATGTACCGGCGGGAAGTTGAGCAAGCTAGAGAGGAGGCGCCCCATGTCGCCAACCGCGTCGCCGGGTGAGCGCCCGAAACGGAACGGGGCTCCGCCGTCACCTAACCGACAGGAGACCAACCCGCGCGAGACCAACGGCAGGGTTCAGGATACAGCCGCGGCCATCGAAGAGGAGCTGCGCGCCGAGGCGGCGCGCGAGGCCGAGCGCCGGGAACGAGAGCGGCGCAAGCTCTCCGAGGTCGCCAGCCAGGACTCGGCCCTCTTTCAACTCCTGGGGCGTTCGCTGGCCCCCTATAAGAAGTGGCTGATCGCCGCGCTCTTTCTCATGCTGGGCACCTCTGCGCTCAACGCCGTACCGCCGTACCTGCTCCAACAGGCGATTGACGGCCCCATTGCCCGCGGCGACATGGCCGCGCTCTGGCGCATCACTGCGCTCTATGGCGCAACCGCTGTCGGCTTATTTATCTTTACCTTCGCCTTTACCTACTTCCTGCAACAGGCGGGCCAGCGCGCGCTGGCCGACCTGCGCACGCGGCTGCTCAACACGATTCTCCATCAAGACCACGGCTTTCTCACGGCAACCTCGACGGGCGATCTGGTGGCGCGGCTGACCAACGACATTGACCAGCTCAACGCCGTGCTTTCCCATAGCATCGTGATTGTGCTGGTCGAAGGGGTGACGCTGCTGGTGATCGTGGTGGTCATGGTTGCGGTGAACTGGCGGTTGGCGCTGCTCTCGCTCGCCATTCTGCCGGTGGTGGTGCTGGTCACTCGCTACTTCCGCGCCCGCATCCGCCGCTCGTCCAGCGGGGAGCGCACGGCCCAGGCCCGCATCAGCGCCTTTCTCAACGAGCATCTCCACGGCATGACGGTGGTGCAGCTCTTCAACCGCGAGGACGAAAGCGAGCATGAGTTCGAGGCGTACAACAAACGCTACCGCGAGGCGCTCATCGAGCTGCGTTGGCACAGCGCGGTCTTTCTCTCGGTACAGGAAGTATTGGCTGCCGTGGGGCTGGGCTTGATCCTCTATGGCGGCGGCCAAGGCGTGTTGGCAGGCTGGGCGACGTTGGGCACGCTGGTGGCCTTTGTCCAGTATACGGAGCGCGCCTTCCAGCCGGTGCTGCGCCTCTCCCAAGAGTACAACTCGGTGCAGATCGCGCTGGGCGCGGCTGAACGCATCTATGCGACGCTCAACCGCCCGCCCGCGGTGCAAAGCCCCCCCGACCCGGTCCCCATGCCCGCGGTGCGCGGCGAGATCGAGTACCAGGATGTCCACTTCTGGTATGTGCCGGATGAGCCGGTGCTGCGCGGGGTTTCGCTCAAGATCGAGGCCGGGCAGACGGTGGCGATTGTCGGCGCGACGGGTGCAGGCAAATCCAGCCTGGTCAGCCTGCTCGCCCGCCAATATGACCCCACCCGTGGCCGGGTTCTGCTGGACGGGATTGACCTGCGCCGCTTCCGGCTGGAGGACCTGCGCCGGGCCGTGGCCGTGGTGCCCCAGGACCCTATCTGTCTGGCGGGCACGATCCGCTTCAATATTGCCCTCTATCGCGATGACCTGACCGACGAGCAAATCCGCCACGCCGCCGAGTTCAGCAATGCGGCCCAGTTCATCGAGGAGTTGCCCGGCGGCTATGACTTCAAGGTGCTGCCCAACGGCGAGAACCTCTCCCAGGGCCAGCGCCAGTTGCTCTCCCTGGCCCGCGCCCTAGCCCTCAGCCCCGACGGGGTGCTGATCCTAGACGAGGCGACCAGCAGCATTGACACGGCCACCGAGGCGCTCTTGCAGGAGGCGTTGGAGCGGGTGCTGCGGACGCGCACCAGCCTGGTCATTGCCCACCGCTTGAGCACTGTACGCAATGCCGACCGGATTATCGTTATGGACCGGGGTAAGGTGGTCGAGGATGGGGACCACAAGACGCTGCTGGCGCTGGGCGGTTACTATGCCCGTCTGCACCGCCACCAGCTCATGGCTGCCGAAGAAGCCGCGCAGGCGGCCGCGGCGCCGTCTGACGGGTCATCCGCAAGTGAGCCAACCGGCGAGCAGCCCAACAGCGAGCAGGCCAGGGTTTCCTCGTGAGCGGGCAAGGATGGCGCGTCTAGTCCAGCACCTGAAAGCCCTGCTCGACAAAATGGCGG
>DATLZJ010000933.1:0-4227 GCA_035574055.1 Caldilineaceae bacterium | reverse complement strand
GCGACAACGCCCGCCGAGCAAGTTGTAGATGGGCTGGCCCGTGTACTGGCCGAGCAAGTCCCACAGAGCCACATCTACGGCGCTGATGGCGCGCGTCTCGCTGCCGCCGTAGCCGAAGAAGTTGACCGTATAGAACATGTTTTGCCAATGGCTCTCAATGTCGAAGACGCTGCGGCCTAGCAGCAGGTTGGCAAAGACATCATGAACCATGGCGCTGATGGCGCGGGGCACATAAAACGTTTCGCCCAGCCCGATCAGCCCGTCGTCGGTGTGGATGCGAACCCAGGTGGTATTGGGCTGCTCGTCGAGCCAAATCGTCTCCAGGCGCGTGATCTTCATCGTCATGGGAAAGCTCCAAGATCATCCCGATAGATCGTACCAGTGAGCGATGATGGGTGATGATGAGTGGTTAGTTAGCCTTTCACCGCGCCCGCCGTCAAGCCTGACACGATGTAACGCTGCATGGATAGGTAAAACACAACGGGCAGGATGGAAAAGACCAGCCCCGCCGCCATGTACTGCTCGACGGGCGTGGATGCGATGGCCTTGAGGGTGGAGAGACCCACCGAGGCAGGCATGAACTTGGCGCTGGTCAAGAGAATGCCTGCATACAGGTACTCATTCCAGGCGAAAAAGAAGGAGACCACGGCCACCGCGACCAGGCCAGGCGTAGATAAGGGCAGCACAATGCGCCAAACTACGCTCAGGTCGGTGCAGCCGTCCACCACGGCGGCGTCCAGCACCTCCCGCGGGACTGTATCAAAGACGCCTTTCAGAATCCAGATGCAGATCGGCAGGATGAACGCGGCGTCCACCACCGCAAGCGAAAAGAGGCTGTCGAGCAGGTTCAGCCTCCGGTAGATCACATACAGCGGGATCAATACCAGGATTTCGGGCAGCATCTGCGTGATCAGGAGAAAGAGGCCAAAGGTGGAGCGCCCGCGCCATCGCAGACTGGAGAGCGCATAGGCCCCCAGCACCGAGAGCGCGGTGCAGAGCAACATGGTCGTCGCCGCGATCAGGAACGAGTTTCGCAGCCAGAGCGCGAGCGGATGCTCCAAGAAAAGCGCCAAGAACTGGGTGAAAATGATCTCCTTGGGGAACAGGGGGGGCGGGTAGTGGAGCGTATATTTGTTCGGCTGGAAGGTGCTGACCAGCATCCAGTAGACCGGGAAGAGGGTGATCAGCGTGACTACCGCCACCGTGAGATAGAGCGCGATGGCGCCGGCGAGCCGGCCCAGCTCGCGCCTCCGATAGCCGGTCCCCGCGCTTGCTGCCACGTTGCTCATATCACATCCCCTCCTGCGCCCGCCGGGCCTGCAGAAGAACAAAAAAGAAGGCGATCACCAGCGACACCACAAAGCCCGCCACGCCAAAGGCGGTGGCATAGGAATAGTCATAGAAGCGGAAGGCCGTGTTGAAGATACGGATGACAATGGTCTCTGTAGCGCCGGAGGGGCCGCCGCCGGTCATCAAATAGATGATCGTGAACTGCTTGAACGAGAAGATGGAGGCCAGCACGACGAGCAGCTCCAGCGCCGTGCCGATGCCGGGAATGGTGATGTGGCGGAAGAGTTGCAGCGGATTCGCCCCGTCCACTTTGGCGGCTTCATAAAGCTCTTGCGGCACCGATTGCAGGGCCGCCAGGATCACCAGGCTGTAGAAGGGGAACGCCTTCCAGGAGGCAATTAAGACCATCCACGCCATCGCCAGCTCCGGCACCTGCAACCACTGGGGGTTCTCGTTGACGCCAGGGAGCAGGCGGGCCAGGAGGTTGATCACGCCGAACTGGGGGCTGAGAATCCAGATGAAGATCATCACCACCGGCACCTCGGGGAAGGCCCAGGGCATCATCAACATGGCGCGGGCCGCTGGGCGGAAGCGAAAGGGCCGGTTGAAAAGAAGCGCGGTAAAGAGACCGGCGCTGATCGCCACGACAATCACCAGGGCGGTGAAAAGCAGGGTGGTTTGCAGCACCTTCCAAAATGCAGGGTCGCTGAACATCCGTTGGTAGTTGTCCAGCCCCACCCACTCCGGCGGGTTCTTGGAGGCCAGCTCAATGCGCGTGAAACTGCCGTAAATGCCCTGGGCGATGGGATAGACCAGCATAAACCCCTCGAAGAGGATGATGGGCAGCACCAAGGCATAGGCCAGCAGGCGAGGGCGCCTGCGGATGCGGGAGGGCGCTTTGGCCTCATGAACGCGGAGCGAAGTGCTGCCAGCGGCTGTGTGGGACATCGTGCCGGTTGGTCTCCTGGGTGAACAAAAGGTGATACGACCGGACCACCTTCCCGCAAGGGTCTAGCTTGCGGGAAGGTGGTTGCCTCGTCTTGGATGGGGCTTTGAGCAAACCCACACTGGACCGAGCGAGGCGCCGGCTTGGAGTACTGACTGACGAAAGCGATGGGACGGGTGCGCTATGAAATCCGCTCGGCCAGGGCTTCGGCTTCGACCTGGGCAGCGGCCATCGCCTCCTCGACCGATGTCGCGCCGTTGAGCACGTCGGAGAAGTGGGTGATGACGATCTGGCCGAACTCGTTGAAATTATAGACGAAGTCCCCCACAATATCGAACGGGGTCACATATTCGACGCCGTAGTAGCCCGGCTTCAGCCAGTGCAAGCTGTCCAGATACTCCTGACGTGCGGCGGAGGGTTGGGCGAAGATCACGTCCTCGCAGCCCTCGACCATGCGCCGGTAGTTCTCCGGCTTGTACATATAGGTGACGAACTCTTTGGCCGCCTCTTTAACCGGCGAGGCGGCGTTGACCATCATTGGGTGGATGCGGGCGATAGACTTGTTGCTCGGCCACGGGATGGGCGCGCTGCGCAGCAGCGGGTATAGGTCCGGCGCACTAGGCTTGAAGTGGCCGACGGCTGCCGAGACAAACAACCCCTGCGCCACGGCCCCGGTCTGGAAGAGACGCTGCCCGGTCGGCGTATCTGCGCCCTGGGGCATAGCGGCGTCATACATCTGCTTGAAGAGCGTGAGACCCTTCAGGATCGGCTCGGATGTGAGCAGCGGTGTTGTGCCTTCCGCCCACACGCCGTCATAGGGCATGCACCACACCTCAAGTTGGAACCAGAAGTCCGAAGGCTCGTTGAGCAGGTGGGTGGCAAAGAAGCCATACTGCTGCGCATCACGGTCGGTCAACGCGGCGCTGATCTCCAGCCACTCTTCGGGCGTGGACGCCGGGGTGGTAATGCCGGCTTCCTCGTAACGTTGGCTGTTATAGAGGAGGCCGAAGGCAACGGTCACCATGTCGAGGCCGTAGATGTGGCCGTCTTTGCGCATGGCGTCGTGCGCGGAGCTAAGGTCGGTGATGTTGTTGCGGGTGAGAACGTCGTCCAGCGGCTCCAGGAGGTCCGACCGGATCAGGCGCGGGGCCAGCTCCGGCGTCGCCATGATGATGTCGCCGTCAAGCTGGCCGGATTGCACGCCGACAATCGTTTTGGTGGTGTAAGCGTCAAAGGGGATGTTCTCCGTCACCACCTCGATGTCGTTCTGTGATTTATTGAACTCATCAACGAAGGCGAGCCAAGTCTTGCCGCGATTACCCTCCTCGAACCACCAGGAGAGATAACGAACAGTCTGTCTTGCGCCGGTGCTGACGCCGGGGGCTTCAGCGCCAGTGGCAGGGGCGGCGGGGGATGCAGGCGCGCAGGCCGCCAACGCAGCGGCTGCCGCGCCTAGCGCAGTGGTCTTGAGGAACTGGCGGCGGCTCATGGAATGGGGCTTCGGATCACTCATGGTTATTCTCTCCTCAGAAACTCCTTAGGAACTCCCTGGACAACTTGGCGAAAAGGGTAAAACCCAGACCAAACCAAACGCTACGGGCAAAGTGACCCAGGCGCAGCCAATCAATGCGCCTCCGCCACTTTGGGCAAGGGGGTCTCGCAGACAGATGGGCGCGGACTCAGCGGGTTCAACAGCAGATTCAGCTATCGTTCTGGTTCGGGAAGCTTGCAGATGCGGTATAATGTATACCACCCTATCCAGGCTTGTCAAACTATGCGCTCACGAATCCCTATTTGCGGAGGCGGTTCCGCCGCCTGAAATCCCTTTGGCCTGTATTCTACACTGGAAGCGAGTGTGATGAGGTCGCGGACAAGCGCCAACAGGCAGTCTATAGGCAAACAAGGCTCGCTCGGCTTGACAGGCCCGATGTGGATGGTATACATTATACCGCATCCGCAAGCTCCCAATACGCAGGCTCGGCCCATGCCCT
>DATLZJ010000932.1:0-3651 GCA_035574055.1 Caldilineaceae bacterium | reverse complement strand
GCAGCCAGCCTGAGCCACCAGATATCGCGTGGGTAAACCGCTCCATAAAATTGCCGCGCCCGCTGCGCCGATCGTTCGACCAACGCGGGCATGTCTGGGTAGCAGCAGATCACTCGATCCAGCGTCACAATGTCGGCCGGGGCGATCTCATCGGCCAAGGCCACAAAGTCGCCATGCAGGAAGCTGGCGCGCTCGGCGTGTCCCAGGCGCTCAGCCTCTTCCCGGGCCGCGGCGATTGCCGCAGCGGAGGCTTCCACAGAGCAGACCTTGGCCACGCCAGCCTTCAGCAGCTCATGTCCAAGCACACCGACTCCGGCGCCAATGTCCAGGAGCGTCATGGCGGCGCCCCCCTCAGCCTCGAGCGCGTTGAGCAACAACTTAGTCGTCGCATCCGGTCCCTGGGCGCGGTAACTGTCCAGCTTCTTCTGGACGCGCTGCCGGTCGAAATGCGAGTCAATGGCACAGCAATCGCAGCTAGGCATAGGGCCTTCTCCTTTGGCGCGCAAGCAGACAGCGTGGCAGACGGGTTGGCTCAGGCGACGGCACAGCGATTGGCGCCGGCCTCCAGCTCAACCGGATCATCCTCCGGCCAGAGGCCGGTTTCGTTCAGCTCGACAATACGCCGGTGGTTGGGCGGCGCCGGGGGAATATGGGCCAAGAGCCGCTCGACAAACGACGCCTCGTCCAGATGCAAAAGCTCGACCGCGGCCTTGACTTCGGCCAGCGTGCGTACCAGCGGCGCCCCATCGAAGGCGGGAGCAGTATCCGTATGGCCGGGCAGGACCAGCATCCCTTCAGGCAGCGCCAGCAACCGTTGCAGCGAGCGATACAGATGGTGCGCCCGCTGCAACGCCTCCGCCGGAGTCGCCTCAAGATCGGGCCGGCCTACCCCGGCCAGGAAAAGGGTATCGCCCGTCAGCAGCGCCCAGTCGCCGATCCGGTAACAAGTGCTCTCCAGCGTATGGCCGGACGTATGGAGGGCGGTCAACGAAACTACGCCGGCCCGGAGGACGTCCCCCTCTGCCACAGGTTGATAGGGAAAGCTGGCCCGGTTCTGTGCCGGCAGGTAGAGGGCGGCGCCGCACTGCTCTGCCAGGAGGCGAGCACGCGAAAGGTGGTCGGCATGAATGTGTGTCTCCAGAATGTGGGTGATCGTCCAGCCCTGAGCGCTCGCCAGGTCAAGATAGACGCTCGGCTCCAGGGACGGGTCTATGACCATGGCCTCGCCTGCCGAGCCGACCAAGTAAGAAAGACAACCCTTGCCAACGCGCCGCACTTGCAACACCTGGCCTTGGCTGCCGGGGAGCGTAAGGGCGGCATGGTTCCAGGCGAGACTCCAGGCTTTCATACCTCCAGCTAGCGACCACGCCTCCCAGCCGCGCTTGCGCAGAACGTCGGCAGCCAGCACACTGGTCTTGCCGGCCCCACAGACGGTCACAACCGGCCTGTCCTGCGGCAGGTCTATAGTCGCCAGCGGGCCGGCCTGGCCGGATTTAAGCGCGGGATAGGCGTCTACGTGGAGACTACCGGGGATGGCCCACTCGGCCCGCTCGGCGGCAGGCCGGACATCGAGAATGGTAACCGGCTGGCCTTGCGCCAGCATCTCGTTTAGCTCCTTTACCTCGACCCTGGTCCGTTCCATAGCGCACCTCCTGGGCATAGCAGATCCAACACTTCAATCACGACGCTTAGACGCTTAAATAATGAGCAAAGGGTTTAACAAAGAGAGGGCCACAACGGCCGGCGCAGACGCATCAACAGCCAACGCTGTGTTAAGCGATATTGTTCAATAATTCGTTTGAATATGCAAATTGGCGCCAAATCCAGTGCGATCCCCTATTGACATTTGGGCTAAACTGATATAGGATTCAAGCGAACTCTTGAGTAGGCCGCCCGCAAGCTTCACCCGTTGTCTCCCCGTGGCCCCACACGCTACTCGTGCAGCTTGCGCTCGCTCGCCATACCAGGGGCGCTCCACTCTCACATACCACTCAACCCGGAGGTGTACGTATGCCACTCACGTTCAACCAAATGGTCGCAGAGGCGATGAGGTCAGCGCCGGTCATTCCCCCCGAAGAGGCAAAACGGCGCCTCGAATCAGAGCCGCAACTACTGGTCATTGATGTACGCGATGCCGCCGATATTTCCCTGACCGGCACCATACCGGGCGCGGCTGAAATCTCTTTGGGAACGCTGCCATTCAAGGCGGATCAGGAGGTGCCGGAGGATTGGCGTGATCCTCGCCTGCGCGACCGCACACGCCCCATCATCACGACGTGTGAAGTTGGGCCAATGGGCGCATTGGCGGGCAAGCTGCTCCACGACATGGGCTTTACCAACGTCTGTATCCTCGGGGGCGGCATTCAGGGGTGGATTGCGGCAGGATATGCTACCGAATAAGTTGTCCGCTCAAACATGGAGGCGCCGATGAGAGCCTCCAATTCACTCAAGCGACGCCAAAAGGAGCAGCTCTACACGCTCTTTGCCCAGGTCGCAACGGCCATGGCTAACCCCCACCGCCTGGAGCTGCTCGACTTGTTGGCTCAAGCTCCCCGCACGGTAGAGGAACTTAGCCGCGAGGCCCATATGAGCGTCGCCAACACGTCGCAACACTTGCAGCGCTTGAAGCAGGCGCACCTCGTCGCTGACGAGCGCGAGGGGCTACATGTACGCTATCGCCTGGCCGATCCGGCGGTCGCCAGGTTATGGCTGGAGCTGCGCAGCGTCGCCGAACGCCAGTTGGCGGAGGTAGACCGGGCGCTCGATGCCTATCGGGATCGCCGCCATGCGTTCAGGACCATCTCTGCTGAGGAGCTATGCGAACGCCTGCGCCATGACCAGGTCGTGCTATTGGATGTCCGGCCCGCAGTGGAGTACGAGGCAGACCATATTCCGGGGGCGATTTCGATGCCCTTTGATGAAGTTGAGCTTCGCCTGGCAGAGCTTCCGACCGGCAAGCTGATCGTCGCCTACTGCCGTGGCCCCTACTGCGTCTACGCCGACGACGCATTGGCGATCCTCGCCGCGCATGGGTGGGAGGTCGCGCGGTTGGAGGAAGGCGTCATCGAGTGGCAACAGACGGGCGCCTTCGCGAAGCAAACCGATCCGCCAGGATAAACCCGCCGCCCACACAGGTATGACCATATGCAACAACTCAACCCATTCAGCCAAGGAGGCCCAACATGACGAGTTCCGCCCCCACCTACATCGTTCGCTCGACGAGCAGCCCACAGGCTGGCCGGTCCCTGAACATGATTCGCCAGCAGCAGTTGGTCATTGACAGCCCGCAGTTGAACGGCGCCATCAGCCCTGGTGAGGCATTTCTGGCGGGAATCTCGGCCTGTGGCGTCACGCTGCTCGGCGCAGTTGCGCCCCAGCTCGGCATCCAGCTCGACCACGTTGATGTCCAGATCGAGGGTTATATGCAGTCAGGCGTCGCCGCCTTCGACCATATTGACCTGCACTTCACATTAACAGGCCCGACCGACGAAGAGGCAGCAATCCTTGTTGGCCGCTATCAAGATGGCTGACCACTCTACCGAACGGTTGCGGTCGCGACCGATGTGCGGGTCAGCGTGCGTGTGCAGGCCAGCGACAAGTAGGCTTTGCTTCGGAACCGGCTCTGGGTGCGGTGATGCTGCCTATGGCACA
>DATLZJ010000931.1:0-3877 GCA_035574055.1 Caldilineaceae bacterium | reverse complement strand
AAAGCCTCTTTCTCAACGGGTAGTGCTGCGTCTACAGGACCACCGAGGATGGTTTTCCCATTCTCTCGCGTGATCCACAGCTGGTAAACTTCTACCATGCCGTCGGCATGAACGGCCATGGCATGACCTGCCATGCCGGGGTGGCCCAGGCTGTGGCCGAGCTGGTGTTGCGTGACTCGACCCTGTTGGATGTCAGCGCGGTGATGGGCCGGCCCGCGCAGATGGATTTCAGCGTCCTGGCCGCCGACCGCTTTGCGCGGGGCGCGCTGCTGACCTTCGCGCTCGATGCATGACCCGGCTGCTTGGTGGACGCTTGACGGGCTTGCCGCAAAGGGCATGGCTTATATCGTGTTGAGCCGATACCGTTTGCCTTGCCGCTGATTTCCTTGCCAATCGATCTGGCTTGCGGTACACTACAAGTTGAGTACCCCTGTGCTCTCTGCTCCGCCTATCTCGGCTTGGGGAGTAGAAGGTTGTATCGTCCCAGGTAGTCCAAGCCGGCGGCCACTGCTCAACGTATCTTGCGGCCAGCCTTGGCCTGCCGGGGCTGAGTTCTGGTGATATTTCCGACTGTCTATTTTTTCTGTACGGTTTATCTGTACGGTTGACAGTACATCTGAATTGCACACCTGACCCATCCCGATCCTAAGTTGAAGGAGGATTCCCTTGCAAGCCTTTGACTACGTGCGCGCATCCAGTGTGGATGAAGTCGTTTCCCTGCTGGCCCAAAACGGCGACCAGGCGCGCGTCCTGAGCGGCGGCACCGACCTGTTGGTGGCGCTGCGCGAGGGGAGGCGCCGCGCCAAGCTGGTGATTGATGTGAAAGGGCTGCCGGAGACCAGCAAGATTGACTTTGCGCCTGGCCGGGGGCTGGAGTTTGGCGCGTCGGTGCCCTGCCACCGGCTCTACGGCAACCAAGCCATCGCCGAGGCTTTCCCTGGGCTGATGGACGCCGCGCGGCTGATCGGCGGCGTGCAGATTCAGGGCCGCGCCAGCATCGGCGGCAACCTCTGCAACGCCTCGCCTGCCGCCGATTCCATCCCGGCGCTCATCGCCCACTCGGCCATCTGTGTGGTCGCCGGGCCGAGCGGGACCCGCGAGGTGCCGGTCGAGGACTTCTGTGTCGCCCCCGGTCGCACCGTTCTGGAGAACGGCGAGTTTCTGGTCTCGATCCGCATCCCTGCGCCGCCGCCTGGCTTTGGCGCCGCCTATCTGCGCTTTATCCCGCGCAATGAGATGGATATCGCCGTGGTCGGCGCGGGCGCATCGGTGGTGCTGGACGACAGCCGCACCCGCATCCAGTCGGCGCGTGTGGCGCTGGGCGCAGTGGCCCCCCGGCCGCTCTATGTGGCCGAGGCGGGCGCAGCCCTGGCCGGCCAACCCATCAGCGCCGAGAGCCTGGAGCGGGCCGCCAAGATCGCGCAGGACGCGGCGCGCCCCATTACCGATATGCGCGGCACCGCCGAATATCGCAAGCATCTGTCGGCCGTCCTGACCCGCCGCGCGCTCGAGAAGGCGATTGAGCGGGCCAAAGCCGCCTAGCGCAAGGCCCAGCGCCAACGTCTGACGGGGTAACCCCTCGTTGCCAAACTTCAGAGCCAAAATCTTATGGCCTAGCCAAGGCCGATCATCAAAGGCCGATCATCAAAGGCCGATCATCAAACGAAGGAACGATTCGGAGTCAACGAATGTCAAACAAGGTAACAGTCACCGCCAAAATCAACGGGCAAGAGATGACGTTCCTCTGCGAGCCGCGCCAGAGCCTGTTGGAAGTGCTGCGTGATACCCTGAACCTGACCGGCGCCAAGGAAGGCTGCAACAACGGCAACTGCGGGGCGTGCAATGTGATCATGAACGGCGTGCTGGTCAACTCCTGCCTTGTGCTGGCTGTGGAGCTGGAGGGCGGCGAGGTCACGACCATCGAGGGCATCGCTACGGCCAACGGCCTGCACCCGCTGCAGAAGAAGTTCCTGGAGCACGCCGCGCTCCAGTGTGGCATCTGCACCCCCGGCTTCATTGTCTCGGCCAAGGCGCTCTTGGACAAGAACCCGGACCCCACCGAGCATGAGGTGCGCCTCTGGCTGGCCGGCAATCTCTGCCGCTGCACAGGCTATGACAAGATCGTGCGCGCAGTGCTCGACGCCGCCGACAGCCCAGAGATGGAGACGGTGCGCGCCCATTGAGGGATCTTGGCCGGGGCATCGGTACGCGGCGAAGGCCCGGATAGACAAGCTACAACTCGGTAAGCTACAACAGTAAGCTACTAAGACGAAATGGAACATGAAGTCTGGATTCCGGCGCTCCACCGTGATCTGACGGGGGGCGTCGAAACGGTCAAGGTCGAGGGAGAGACTGTCGGCGAGGTGGTGGCCGCGCTGGAGGCTCGCTTTCCGGGCATTGCCGAGCGGCTCACCGACGATGGGCGCATCCGCCCGTATATCTCGGTGGCGATCAACGGTGTGATCACCCACCGTGGGCTGCGCCAGCGGCTGACCGAACCCAGCGAAATCCATTTCGTGCCGGCCCTGGGCGGCGGTTGAGCTTGGTTTGGACAGGCGAGGGGGCAAGGCGCACCGCCTTGCCCCTTTTTTTTGTCTAGCTGGTATAATGCCGCCATGGCTACTGATCTGCCCATTCACATTTTGCCGGACGAGGTGGCGGCCAAGATCGCTGCCGGCGAGGTGGTGGAGCGCCCGGCCAATGTGGTCAAGGAACTGCTGGAGAATAGCCTGGACGCCGGCGCCACTGACATCCGGATTGAGGTCCGGGAGGGGGGACAGCGGCTGCTGCGCGTGACCGACAACGGCCACGGCATCCCCAGCGACCAGGCGCGGCTGGCCTTCGCCCGCCACGCCACCAGCAAGCTCCATGCCGTAGACGACCTGGAGCGCATCGCCACCTATGGCTTCCGCGGCGAGGCGCTCTACAGCATCGCCGCCGTCAGCCATTTGACCCTGACCACCCGGCATCGGGACGAGCCGTATGGGGTCCAGCTCCGGCTGGAGGGAGGGCAGGAGCGAGGCCAGAACCGGGCGGGCGCGCCGGTGGGCACGGTGGTGACGGTGGAGCACCTCTTTTACAATTTGCCCGCCCGCAAGAAATTCCTGCGCAAGCCCGCCACCGAGGCAGGCCAAATTGCAGCCCTCGTACAACGCTATGCGCTGGCCCATCCCCAGCGGCGCTTTACCCTGGTCAACGATGGGCGGCTCGTCTTCCAGTCTACCGGCAGCGGCGACCTGTTTGACGTGCTGACGAAGGTCTATGGGCTGGAGAACGCCCGCCAGATGGCGCCCATCGGCGCGCCAGGCCCTCATCCGGCGCAGGAAGCGGCAGATGAAGGGCTGGACGAGGGTGGGCTGGCCGATGAGGTGGAGTTTATGGGGTCTGGCGCCGGGGAGGCCGGCGACCCGGCGCTTCCCTATGCCCAGGTCACAGGCTACACCAGCCTGCCGACCTTGACTCGCGCCAACCGGAGCAGCATTGACCTGTTCGTCAATCGCCGCGCCATCGAGGACCGCACCCTGACCCATGCCGTGCTCCAGGCCTACCATACGCTGCTGCCGGTGGGGCGCTATCCGGTTGCCGTGGTCTTTATCGAGCTGGACCCCAGCCAGGTGGATGTCAACGTTCACCCGCAAAAGAGCCAGGTGCGCTTTGCCCAAGAGCGCCGGTTGTACAGCCTGGTGCAAAAGGCGGTGCGCCGTGCGCTGGTGCGCCATAGCCCGGCGCCAAGCCTGGCATTGGACCGCCCCCCAAGCGCGCCGGACCCCGACGCCTGGGCCGCCAGCAGCGGCTGGACGGCGCGGCGGGCCAGCCTGTTACAACCCGGCGAGCAGCAGACGCTGGCCTTTGGCCCCTTTGACCCGGCCCCCCAGCC
>DATLZJ010000930.1:0-2069 GCA_035574055.1 Caldilineaceae bacterium | reverse complement strand
CTTGATGATCTGGGTCTGGTCCAGCCCCAGCTCCCAGACGGCGTTGATGATGCGCTGGCTGATGCTGTCATGGCCGCAGCCCTTGCAGAGGGTCGAGGGTTTGCCACGATATTCGGTCTTTTCCAGGCCAAGCGCGTTGGTCTTGGCGGCACGCGGGGCGGGAGCGGGTCGTTTTACAGTGTCCATCGTTGTTCCTCTATCTCTAGCGCCATTCGTCGCTGCCACCGGCCCGGTTCGACGCCGCGCCCGGTGGCCTCTGACGAGCGACGAGTGACTAGCTCAGGTGTCCCAGAATCGTGTCGGTGATCCAGCGGGCCGACAGGGGCAAGCCGTTGCACTTGGCTGCCGAAACCATCTTCGGCGCCGAGGTCGGCTGGGCATTGACCAGAATCTTGAAGAGTTGGCCGTCGAAGTTGTTCTCCACAACAAAGATCCGGTCGTACTTGGTCATAAAGTCCCGCACACTTTGGGTGAGCGGCAGGGCGCGCAAGCGCAGGTAGCTTGTCTCAATACCCGCAGCGCGCAGCCGGTCGCGCGCCTCGCGCACGGCGGGGTCGTTGCTGCCCAGGCTGATGATACCGATGGAGGCGCCGTCGGTCTCTTCGATGACGGGGGCGGGGACCAAGGCGCGGGCGGTCTCGAACTTGCGGGTCAGCCGTTCCAGATTCTTCTCCCAATCGTCGGGGCGCTCACTGTAGACGGCATACTCATTGTGGCCGGTGCCGCGGGTGAAGTAGGCAGCCAGCCGGTTACGATTGCCCGGAATCGTGCGATAGGCGATGCCGTCGCCGTCCACATCCTTATAGCGGCCCCAGCTTGCGCCGACTTTCACCAGGTCCTCCTCGGTCAGCACCTTGCCGCGGTCCATGGGTTTATCGGGGTACTGGAATTGGTCCGAAATCCAGTAGTTCATCCCCAGGTCCAGGTCGCTCAACACAAAGACGGGCGTTTGCAGGCGCTCGGCCAGGTCAAAGGCGACGCCGGCAAAGTCAAAGCATTCGGCAGGGCTGGACGGAAAGAGGAGCACATGGCGGGTATCGCCGTGGCTCAGGTAGTAGGTGCTGAGGATGTCGCCCTGGCTGGTGCGGGTCGGCAGGCCGGTGCTTGGCCCCATGCGCTGGATGTCCCAAATGACCGCGGGGATCTCGGCGAAGTAGGCCAGCCCCACAAACTCGGCCATCAGGCTGATGCCGGGGCCGCTGGTGGCAGTCATGGCGCGCGCGCCGGCCCAGCCGGCGCCGACGACCATCCCAATGGCGGCCAGTTCGTCTTCGGCCTGAATAACGGCATAGGTAGCCTTACCCGTCTCCGGGTCGGTGCGCAGCTTGGGCGCATAGGTGTTGATGGCATCGGCCAGCGACGAGGACGGGGTGATCGGGTACCAGGAGACCAGATTGACGCCGTTGTAGAGCGCGCCCAGGGCCGCGGCGGTGTTGCCGTCTACCAAGATTTTGCCCTCGTTGAAGCCGCTCATTCGCTCGGCGCGGAAGGGCTGGTCGTTGACGACATTTTCCTGCGCCCACTGGTAGGCGCGCATCACCATATCATAATTTAGCTCTACGGGCTTGCGTTTGCCGCCAAAGTTCCATTCCAGCGCGGCCTTGATCTCCTCCAGCTCGATCTCCAGCAAGTAGGCCAGAAAGCCAACATAGACCATGTTGGCGATGTAGTCCTTGAGGTTGAAGGGCAAATCGGCGGCCTTCACCAGCTCTTTGACCGGCATGGGGTAGTACTTGACATCGTGGCGCCGGGCGGCGATGGGCAGCGAGTCGTCATAGAGGATGATGCCGCCGGGGGCAACCTCCTGCATATCCTCGGCGACGGTGGCCGGATTCATGCAGACGACCACCTCCACCCCGTCTCGCCGGGCCAGATAGCCGTCCTTGCTCAAACGCACGTTGTACCAGGTAGGCAGCCCCTGGATATTGCTGGGAAAGAAGTTCTTACCCGTAACCGGAATCCCCATCTTAAAGAGGGACCGGATCAAGACCGAGTTGCTCGTCTGGCTGCCCGATCCGTTGACGGTGGCGACATTGATGTTGAAGTCGTTGACCCGTCGCTCTTGTCGT
>DATLZJ010000929.1:0-5758 GCA_035574055.1 Caldilineaceae bacterium | reverse complement strand
GGGCAAGAGTACTTTCTTGCGCCAGGTGGCGCTGATCACCCTCATGGCCCAGGTGGGCAGCTTTGTCCCCGCCGATGAGGCGCGCATCGGCGTGGTGGACCGCATCTTCACCCGCATCGGGGCCAGCGACGAGATCCACCGCGGCCAGTCCACCTTTATGGTGGAAATGGTCGAGACGGCCAATATTCTGCACCATGCGACGAGCCGCAGCCTCTTGGTGCTGGACGAGATCGGGCGCGGCACCAGCACCTACGATGGGCTGGCGATTGCCTGGGCCGTGATCGAGTATATCCACAACCATCCGGGGCTACGCGCCAAGACGCTCTTCGCCACCCACTACCATGAGTTGACCGACCTGGCCGAGCGGCTGCCCCATGTGGTCAACTACAATGTGGCGGTGGACGACAGCGGCAACGGCGAGGATGTGGTCTTTTTGCGCCGCATCATTCCCGGCAAAGCCGACCGCTCCTATGGGGTCCATGTGGCGCGCATGGCCGGGCTGCCGGGCGCGGTCGTCCACCGGGCTGAAGAGATTTTGCAAGAGCTGGAGCGAAGCGGAGCCGCCGGCCCCAGGCGACTCTTCGAGCCGGAGGGCCGGGCCGCCAAGAGTGCCATGCAAGTCTCTCTCTTCGCCGACGCGCACCCTGTCGTCGAAGCCCTACGCAAGCTCGACATCAATAGCCTGACCCCGCTGGACGCGCTCAACCGCCTCTACGAGCTGCAACGGATGGCAAACCGCGGGTAGCTTTCTTCAGCAGTCGCTATGGAGCCGATGCTTCAGCTTCTGGCCGCTATCGTGAATCGTTTGATCGCCAGGTAGACGAGAATGATTTACTCCCTCCACGAGCGGGCTGGCTCCGCTCGTGGAGGGATGAAGCAGGCTGGGCAACGTATCGGCTTTGACGGCACCTTCTCGGGTACAGAATGGGCCAAGCCGGGACAAGCCGTTATCCACCCCCGAAACCGTGATCTTGTCTATTCAGCGATCAAACCACTTACTGAGTTCCGCTTGCCCTCAATCCTGCTTGAGCAGCGGCTGGCCCGGCTGGCGCACCCGGTAACCGCGGACGATCAGCCCGGGCCGGCCCAGACTTTGGCCTGCCACCTGGACATTCTCCGGGTCTCGGTAGCCGATGCGCACCATCCGCCGCGGCTGTTTGGTGGTGTTGATGTACGAGCCGTGAACGGTGTAGATGCTGAAGAGCACCACATCGCCCCGCTTGGCCGGCGCCGGCACGGTATCCTCCAGCCGGTACTCGTCTACAGGGAGATGAGGGGTGCAGGGGCCGTCTTCGGTCATGGTGATGTGCTTCAGCGGGCCGAGCCGGTGCGACCCGTCCAAGAAGCGGATCTCGCCGTTGGCGTGGCTGGTGTCATCCAGATGGACCAGGACATCCACATAGCGACCGTTGGTATGCTCGTAAAAGGGGTTGTCCTGATGCATCGGGAAGGGATGGCCGGACTCCGGCGGCTTGATATGCATGGTGGAATGGTGTAGCTCCACATTAGGGCCAATGAGATCCGCGATCGCTGCGGTCAGCTTGGGATGGGTCACGGCCATGGCCCAGGCCGCGGAGTAGAGATGCAGGTCGTGCATCGCGGTCAGCTTGGACTTTTTCTCCGTTTCCGGGTCCATGTACGCCTGCCGCCAGGGGCCGCTCCAGCCGGGGCTGGTAAAGGCCCAGTCCTCGACCAAACGGTCCAGGTCATCGGCAAGCCAGTTGGTCTCCTCCGGCGTGAATACCTGGGGGATGTGCAGGTAGCCATGCTCGTTGTAGAAATCAATCTGTGCCTGGGTCAGCATCCGGCGCTCCTCATCGTTTTTGGATTCGCTGCTTGTTAGGTAGCTTGTTCTGGGTTGATGGGTTAGGCGTAGGTCTGGATCATACCAAAAAACGGGTTGGTCGTATACCCACATTCATCACAAAGTCCTCATCGGTACAAGACTCTCACCCATAGTATCCCCTTGCGCCCACTCTCTATATCGTCGTTCTCCCTGTTACCCCTCGCCGGTGAACCCAACCTGTCATGTGCGTAGGCGCCCCATCGCGTCCTTTCACCCGTCTTTTCAGCGCGCGGTGAATTGACGTGTAAAGGATGCTCCGATAGATGGGCGCGTAGACAGCGCAGCGACGCGCCAGGGGTACATTGTAGCCAACCGGCCTTCGAGCGATATGTGGAATCAGGAGGGAGCGCCATGGCTACTTCACCTTATTTTGAATGGCAGTTCGCCGCGCACGAGGACGAATGGGCCGCCCTCACCGCTTCCCCGGTGCAGCCCGCCCCGCGCCCGGCACGGCAGCGGCGGCATTCGCCGAGGCTGTGGGCGCTGGCAGCCCTGCTCTTGTTGCTGGCGGGCAGCGGGGGCTACGCCCTTGAGCGTACTGCCCACGCTGGCTGGCAGGCGATTGAGCAAGACTTGCAGAACGCCGTCGCGGCTGACGCCTGGATGGACCAGCCCGCCGCCGCCACCGTCCAACTCATGCAGGTCGAGGTGCAGGGGACGCAAGCGCTGGTGCGGGCGGTGGTGACGCAGACCCTGCCCTCCGGAGAAATAATCGCCTACCAGACCGCTGATGTCTACGCCGAGGGCGCGGCAGGTTGGCAGCGGGTGACGCCCTCGCTTGCCCTGCTCGGCCCACAGCAGACACTGGCGACGCGCTACTTCCAACTCCGCTACTATGCCGTGGATGCTGAGATAGCCCGCGCGTTGGCCTCGCGGCTGGATGCGCTTTACGAGCAAGCCTGCGCCAGCTTTGGCCTCTCGCCTACCTTCCTGTCACACCAGATGGAGGTTGAATTGGTCATGGACTCGCGTAAGGCAGTGGGCTATGTCTGGCTGTTTACTAGCCGAGGGGCCAGTGAAGCCATCCGTCTGCCTTCTCCATTGTTGCTGCGTCTACCGGTCGATCAGCCGGCGGCGGAGGCCATGTATCAGGCAGCGACCGGATCGGTTGTCAGGGCCGTGCTTTGGTATGCCGCGCCGCAAATGCAGCTAGATGTGCGCGAGTTCCAGTGGAAACCGCTGCTGGATGCAATCTATCTTTGGCAGGTGTGGCAGGCCGGGGGCGCGCTGGCCGATGAACGTGAGACCCTGATCCACCAATATTACAGCGCGGTTCCAAGCCCGGATGCCATCGCTGCCTGTCGGGCGGACCTCTTCTGGCAGCGGGCGACATGGCCTGTGCTCCAGATCTGTAGCGATCTGGCTGCCCAAGCAACACGTGTGGCAGAGGGACGGCTGCCGGCGCGGCCACCGAATCAGCTTATGCAGTTGGCGACTGCCGACAATGGTTCGGGAATGCGTCCATGGGGGGAGACGGTCGCCCTGGAATTGCTGGTCGAGTATGCGGTAGCGCGCTATGGCGTGGAGCGGCTGCCGGCGCTGCTGCGGGCGCTGGATGACTATGGCGCCTGGGATGGACTTCTCCAGGCCGTCTATGGCGTCTCGGCCAGCGACTTTGAGCAGGGCTGGCAAGACTATGTGGACGCGCAGAGCCAGCCAGCCGGCTACTAAACCCTGATATCTCCGGCCACAGAGAAGAACATTGGAACGCCCGCGCAAGACATGGTAAGATCGGTGCAGACGGCGATGCGATTCAGCGGGTGGGCCGAGGGGTTTGGCTGTGACGAGCATGTGAGAACTATGCAATACGATGACTTTGTCCGGCGAGTTCAAGAAGAGGCGGGGCTTGAGACGAGTGAGGAGGCCCTGCGCCTGACGGAAGCAGTGCTGGCGACGCTAGGTGAGCGGCTATACCGCTCGGAACAATCGGACCTGGCAGCGCAGTTGCCGCGTGGCATCAAAGAGTTCCTAGTGGCGAAACAGCCGCCAGAGACCACCCGGGGCGATGTCCAACGCTTTTCATTAGAGGAATTTTACAACCGGGTCGGCGCACGGACGGGTCTCCGCTATGCGCGTGCGGTGGAGCAGACACAGGCCGTGATGGCTGTGCTTCAGGAGGCGGTTACACCCGGTGAGATTGAGGACATCTTGCAGGAGCTGCCTGCCGAATACCAGAAGCTCTTTGAGAGGAACGGCTGACAGGGCCGGCGGTTTACCGCTCACTTGGGACTGCCTCAGGCCGGTATCATGCTCAACCCTTTCTCAACCTTTCTCATTGGCCGGTGAGCCAAAGGCAGGAACTTATGCAACTTGCCCCTGGTGTATACAGTCTGGGCGTCGCCAAAGGATTCGACACACACGCGTTCCTGATTGACGATGGCGCAGAGCTGACGCTCATTGATACCCTGTTTGACGCTGACGCGCGCATCATCGTCGAGCAGATCCAAGCCATCGGGCGCACCCTGGCTGATCTGAAGCACATTGTGCTGACCCACGCGCACCGCTCCCATCTAGGCGGGTTAGCCACACTCAAGCGGCTGAGCCGGGCGACGGTCTACAGCCATGCCTGGGAAGCCGATATCATTGCCGGTGAACGAGCGCCGCAGCAGGTGTCGTGGCGACCGCAGGACCCGATTGTGACCTATCACTTTCAGGTTGCAAATAACCTGAATTTGGCGAGGCACACGCCCTGCACCGTTGACCGGATGGTGAGCGACGGCGACCAGATCGGGCCGCTGGCGGTGATCCACGCGCCCGGCCATACGCCGGGACACCTAGCCTTCTGGCTGGCGGCGCCCCGCATTCTATTTTGTGGAGACGCTGTGGTGACGTCGCCAAAGTTTATGGCAGGGTGGCCCGGCTTTGTGATCAACAAACGCCAGCATATCGAGTCGCTGCATAGGCTGGCCGGCTATGACGCCGAAATTCTGGCCTCCGGCCACGGCGCGCCGATCACCGCAGACGGCGCCGCCCGCTTACGGGGGCTGCTGAACAGCCGTCTTTAGTATTGCTCCACCGCCTCCCCGCGCCGCCTACTCGCCGCATCACCTACTCGCCGCATCAAAAGCTGGTGGACCAGCCCCCATCCGCAAACCCAGGGCTATCTTTGACACAGAAACCGGCCAACCCTACTCAGTGGGACAGGGGGAGATACCGTCATGGGGGCCGAAGACGCGCTCGACCAGGCGATATAGCTCAGGATCGTAGCGTTGCAGCTCGGCGCGCGAGTTGGCCGGATAGGGCTGTCCCTCCGGCACGCCCGCCGCCTCGACCTGAAAATAGAGCCGCACCCCTTCGGCCCAATATTCCTCTACATCGCTGCTGACGTAGGCGCCCGGCCATAGGCCCGCATCCAGCGCTTGTTGGTAGGCCCGTTGTACTTCGGCATGAAAGGTGGGGTCCACCAGATCGAGGCCCAGGTTTTTGAGGGTATGGGCAAATTCATGCACCAGCACGTTCTGGCCATTCCAGCGGTCGCCGGGGTAGCAGAGCAGATTTTCCTCTGCCACCGAGAGCAGGGGGATCTCCAGCGTCGCCCCAACCCCGCGCGCCCGCGCATTCCAGTCTACATCTGGAAAGAGCGCGTAGAGGGAGCGATGCTCCGGCAGATCGGTCGTAGCCTGCGCCGCGCCGATGATGCCGATCCGGGCAGATGTGCGGGTGAGCGAGGCGCGGACTGCCTCCGCCTGGGGCATGCCCCTGAGCATCTGGGTAACGATCGCCCATGCCCGTTGGAGCGCCCGGTCGGGAACCTCGCCGGAAGCGACAATCGGGATGCCGAGGGCAGAGCAGTATTTGGTGTAAAAGGGGTCCAACCCCAAGGAGGCCGGCGGCGGGGCGACCCAGCAGCCGTCGGACGAGCTGTTAAGCGTTTCGGTAGGGGAAGATGTGGCAGGCGATGCCACAGAGGCT
>DATLZJ010000928.1:0-3812 GCA_035574055.1 Caldilineaceae bacterium | reverse complement strand
CCGACAATGGCCGGCACATGCATGACCGTGGCATTGCCGGACATGTTGGGTACGGGGATAAAGCCCAAGCGCGTCTGGCCCAAGAGAACGGCGACCGCGGCGAGGATGCCGGTGATAACGATCCGGCGCACCGACAACGCCGGCCCAGATTGTGCAGTTTGCATCTCTCTCCTCCTTGAGACTCAACAGCGGATTATGTTCCTGTTTTGTTGCCCCCTATTCTACCTCAGGAGCGTCCCTATGCGCAGCCAAATCGCGCAGCGCAGGCACACCGTGCAGACCCTCCGCTGCCTGGACGGCGCGGACGATAGCAACACTGAGCACCTCCGCCGCCAGCGCGCCGAGGATGCCGGCCTCCGCCTCGATCTCGCCCAGCGAGAGGGCAAAGACGACATCGCCGTCCAGCAGGGTATGCACCGGGCGGATGGCGCGCGCCAGCCCGTCATGGGCCATCTGCGCCACTTTGGTCGCGCCGGTCTTGGTCAGCGCGGCGTTGGTGGCGACCACGCCCAGCGTCGTGTTGGTGAGCGCGGCGCCGCTCTGGGCGCGGCGTTTGGCCCAGTAATCGGGGTGCGAGAGGTCGAGGACCTGGGTCGCGATCGCCAGCGAGTCGGCGAAGGTGCGGCCATCGGCGGCGCGGGCGCCGGCCAGGATGCGCCCGCTGGCCGGGTCCACCACATCGCCCAGCGCGTTGACCACGGCCAGCGCGGCGACGATGATGCCGTCGTCCAGGAGGCGGCTGGCCGTGCCGACGCCTCCCTTGGTGGCGCGCTCTCCGCCGAGCAGCTTGCCCACTGTGGCGCCGGTCCCTGCGCCCACGCTGCCCTCGGCCACCGGGCCGTCGCTGGCAGCTTCGCAGGCAGCATAGCCGGCGGCGGCGTCGGGCCGGACGTCGGGCCGGCCAATCGGCAGATCAAAGAGGATGGCCGCAGGCACAATCGGCACCTTGCCCACCCCGACATCAAAGCCATAGCCCCGTTCCTCCAGCCAGCGCATGACGCCGTCGGCGGCGGCCAGGCCAAAGGCGCTGCCGCCGGCCAGCAGGAGACCGTGTATCCGCTCCACCAGACAGAGCGGGTCGAGCAGCGCCAGCTCGCGGCTGCCGGGTGCGCCGCCGCGCACATCCACCCCGGCCACCGCGCCCGTGGGGCAGAGGATGACGGTACAGCCCGTGCCCGCGGCCCGGTCGGTCCAATGGCCGACTCGGATACCAGGGATGTCGGTCAATGCGTTGTGCATAGGCGTCGTTTCTGAGCTTCCAACTTACCAACCTTCTGTGGCTTGGCGTCGCATCAGCTTTTGCTAAACTTGAATATCAATGGCGACGACGCCAATCAGGATACCTTGTGTGCCGGTGACGAGCAAGGACGAGCGGCCTTGCTCGCGAACGATACGGAGGGCTGTCTCCGGGTCGCTTTGTGGCCGTGAGCGCCACAAAGCGACCCGCCACGGTTATCCAGGCCGGACGCCGGCAGGCTCTGCATTTGGCTCTAGCGCCAGCAGAGCCGCGCCGTCATCATAGGCCAGCGCCTCGGCATAACGACCCCAGTCCACAATGCTGTCGAGCTGGCGCTCCGCCTCTGTCCGGGGAAATTCCAGTTCAAGCGCCGTTCGCACCACCTCCCAGGGCAATTGGTGGCGATCTGCGGCGCGAAGCAGTGCAAACAGCCACTTGAACATCGGCAACCGGCGTAGACGTGCCGCGAAGATCTCCTTGCGGCCAAGAATGCCTGCATCTACAAAGGTCTCCCCCAGGGGGGTGAGGGTGATATCGCCCTGGACCACGGAAGCAAAGCCTAGCAGTTCGGCTGCTTCAATCAGACGCAACAGATGATCGGAGTCGAGGCCCAACTCGCCGGCCAGCCGGTAGATATCCGCGTGGGGCGCCGGCAGCCGGGCGAGGTATTCGAGCAGCCCGATCAGGTCATGGATGGCAATATGAGGCAAGGCGCGCGTCAAGCCCGGTTCGCCTGGGGCGGTGCCGAACTCGATATGTTCCGGCTGCGTCTGGCCCGCCAGAATGCCATAGACGAGGTCCACGAGGTGGTTAAACGCTGTGGTCTTGCGCTCGCGTGGATAAGGCAAGTCCACGGGCAAGTCGGCCACCACCCGCCCGGGTCCCTTGTCCATGACGACGATCCGCCCGGCCATCAGAACAGCCTCCTCGATGTTATGGGTCACCATGAGGATCGCCTGGGTGGGGATGCGCCCGCTGGTCCACAGTTCAATGAGGTCGCTGCGCAAGGATTCGGCGCTGAGCACATCCAGCGCGGAAAAAGGCTCATCCAGACAGAGCAGTTCCGGCTCAACCGCCATCGCCCGCGCAAAGCCTACTTTTTGGCGCATACCGCCGGACAACTCACGTGGGTAGGCATTTTCAAAGCCGTCCAGCCCTACGCGGTCGAGCAGGTCGAGGGCGCGTGGGGTGCGCAGGCTCTCAGGTACGCCGCGTGCTTTGAGGGCAATTTCGACATTGCCCAGGACTGAGAGCCAGGGGAAAAGGGCAAAGGTCTGAAAAACGATGGTGGCGTGTGGGTTCACCCCCTGGAGGCGCTGGCCGCGGTAACGCACTTCTCCGCTGGTCGGACGTTGGAGGCCGGTGATGATACGCAGCAGCGTGCTCTTGCCACAACCCGACGGGCCGAGCAGGGCGACAAACTCGCCGGCTCGCACCGTCAAATTGACATCCTCCACGGCGGTGAAGGTACGTTGGCCGCTCCGATAGCGCTGGTCTACATTGCGCAGTTCGAGCAATTGCTCCGCTTTCATGGCTTTACTCCAGACGGAAACGTTCTTCGGCGATTTGGTAGAGGCGACGCCAGAGCAGGCGATTGATGGCCGCCACGGCCAAAATCATCGCCAGCGTAGCCGCCAGCAAGAGAGCATAATCGCCCGTCGCCGTAGCGCGCGCAATGGTGGCGCCAATACCGGTGACAAAGCGCGTGTGCCCGCCAAACTCGACATGTTCCGCCACAATGCTGGCATTCCAGGCGCCGCCGCTGGCCGTGATCGCGCCGGTAACGATATAGGGAAAGAGCGCCGGCAAGATCAGGGTGCGCCAGCGGGCCTGCCGGTCGAGATGTAACAGCGCAGCCGTATATTTGAGGTCTTGGGGGATGGCGCTAGCCCCTGCGATAACGTTGAAGAGCAGGTACCACTGGGTGCCGGCCAGCATCAAGACGATCGCAGCGAGGTTAAGCCCGCCGGGCAGGTGGAGAAAGAGCAGAAGCAAGGCTGGAAAGAGCGCCGTGGCCGGCACCGACGCCGCAATCTGCACCAGCGGTTGCAGCCAGCGCGCCAAACGCGCATTGGCGCCGATGGCGACGCCAAGCGGGACAGTCCAAAGCAGCGCGAGCGCCAGCGCGATCATGACACGAAGAAGCGTGGCGAGCAGCCCAACCCCGATCTCGCTCCACTGGGCCGGCGGCACGCGAATCAGCAGTAGGCCGGCCTGGTAAGCAATATAAAGTAGACCTGCGCCGAGCAAGACGAGGGCGATAGTGACGCCCAGTGGTCGGCTGCCATTCTCGGGCTGCACAACTTCGACCGGACGAAGACGCGCTGCCAGCCACAAGTCTAGTCGCTCGTTCCAAGCGCGCGCCCGATGCGCCAGCCGCGCCAACAGCCGGGCGCCGGCCAGCAACTCATAGAACCAGGAAGTAACCGGCGCCTCATTCTCCACCATTTCCAGCTTGAAGCGCTCCGCCCACGCCAACAGCGGGCGCCATATGATCTGGTCCAGAAGGACAACCACGAGCACTAGGGTCAGGATTCCCCAACTCAACGCCTGTACATTATCCTGATTGGCCGCC
>DATLZJ010000927.1:0-15050 GCA_035574055.1 Caldilineaceae bacterium | reverse complement strand
GGCGAGCGTCTGCGCAGGTGGCCGCAGGCAGCGCCACGCCGGAGGCCGCCATCGCCGAATGGATGCAGGGCGAGGGACGCAGCCAGCTTGTAGACCCCGCCTATCAGGAAGCCGGCGCTGCCTATATCTTTGCGCCCGAGGATGAATTCCGCCACTACTGGCTCTTGGTCCTGGCCGGGCCGCGGTAAGATATCTCCAGGCGTAGACGCCTATTCTCAACCGAATTTGAGCAGCGCTGCCAACTACTATCTAGACCACCCGTCACGGTCACCAGAGTTCAGCGCAATGTCCACCCATTCTTTTACTGCCCACGCTATGGCAACCGTCTCACCGCGGAGGCCGCCCTATGCACCCAGTTGGGTAGACCGGTTGAACGGATGGCTGGCGCGCCAACCTTTGTGTATGCTTTTCGCCGCGTGCCCGTTTTCTACCTGCCGTTGGTCCTTGCTGACCTAACCCGATCTATGGACGGCGCAGCCCTCCAACGATAGGTTCAGGGATGCTAGTCAGAAACGATGTCAAAATGATGTCAAGAGGCCAAAGGCTTCATTGCTGAACGCGCCACAGGGTCTACCCCGCGGCTGCAGGCGCGTAGCGCAGAAACACGAGGCTCAGAAAGAGGTAGTGCGATGATCCGCTATCGAACGCGCGGCGAAGGGTGGCTTGAGGAGACACAGGCGTTGACCGAGCGCATCCCGATGGTGGAGCGCCCCCTGATGACCAACGCCGACCTGGACCCCCTGTTGGATGCCATCGGCGATGCCCGCTATGTCCTGCTGGGCGAAGCCTCTCACGGCACCTCTGAGTACTATAGCTGGCGGGCCAGGCTCAGCCAACGGCTGATCCGGGAAAAGGGCTTCTCCTTTATTGGCGTAGAAGGGGATTGGCCCGCCTGTTATGAGATCAATCGTTATGTCAAGTCGTATCCCCACACCGATCAGGAGGCGACTCACGCCCTGGCCGCCTTCACCCGCTGGCCCACCTGGATGTGGGCCAACTGGGAGATCGTCGCGCTGGCAGAGTGGCTCCGCCGCCACAACGCCGGCCAGGTGCTTGAGCGGCAGGTGGGTTTCTACGGGCTGGATGTCTATAGCCTCCAAGAGTCCATGACTTCGGTCATCGAGTACTTGCGCGCGCATGTGCCTGAGGCGGTGGCGACCGCCGCCCGCGCCTACCAATGTTTCGAGCCTTATGGCGAGGATGTGGAAGCCTATGCCTTCTCCACCGCCTTTGTGCCCGATAGCTGTGAGGACGAGGTGGTAGAGCTATTGATGCAGGTGCGCAGCCAACCCCCTGCTTATGATAACGATCCGGAGGCTGCGTTCAACGCCGAGCAAAACGCTTGGGTCATGGTGGGCGCGGAACGGTACTACCGCACCATGTTGCGCGGCAATGCGGCCTCGTGGAATATCCGCGACTTTCACATGGCCGATACCCTGGACCGGCTGATGGAGCACCACGGCCCCGACGCCAAAGCGATTGTGTGGGAACACAATACCCATATCGGCGATGCACGCGCAACCGATATGGCCGGCGCGGGGATGGTCAACGTCGGCCAGCTTGTGCGCGAGCGCCACGAAGCAGAGGGCGTCTTTCTGGTCGGCTTCGGCTCTCATCAGGGCACGGTCATCGCCGGGTCAGCATGGGGCGCGCCCATGCGGCGCATGAAGGTTCCTCCGGCAGAAGAAGGAAGCTGGGAAAGTGTGCTGCACCGGGCGGGCCGTCGCGACAAGCTGTTGTTAATGGACGAGTTGCGCGACTTTCAGCCGGCCCAGACGCCGCGCGGCCATCGGGCCATCGGCGTCGTCTACCACCCCCAACGGGAGGCAGGCAACTATGTCCCCACGGTCCTGACTGAGCGTTACGACGCCTTCCTCTACCTCGACGAGACCCGCGCGCTCCACCCGTTGCATGACGAGACCGGCTCCACCCGGACACCGGACCTGTACCCGTTTGGGGTGTAGCGCCGCGGAGCGGGTCTTAGTCTCCTGCGCCGGTCTGATCCGCCAACGTCTGTAGCGCCTGGCGGATCAGGCTTTGGGCCAGGGGGATTTTATAGCCGTTGTGCTCCAGCGCCTCCGCGCCGGCCAGTGCCACCTCGGCGGCGTGGGCGAATAGCTCTGTGCCCGGCTGTTGTCCGGCCAACACTTGCTCGGCGGCCTGGACGCGCCACGGGATGGGCGCGACCCCGCCCAATACCAGGCGCACGTCGGCGATCCGGCCCTCGGCCATCCGCAACAGGGCCGCCACGCTCACCAGGGCAAAGGCCCACACCTTGCGGTCCATTGCCTTCAGATAGAGGCTGCGCGTTCCCTCCGGCAGCGCCGGAAGCTGCACCGCCACCACCAACTCATCCGGGGGGATAGTCGTCTCCTGGCGTCGTCCGGTTTCCGGCAGGGCATAGAAATCGGCCAGGGAGACCGTGCGCTCGCCCGCCGGCCCGCGCAGCCGCACCTGGGCTTCCAACGCCAACAGCGCCGGCGCCAAATCCGAGGGATGGACGGCATAGCAGGGGCCGCCGCCGAAGAGGGCGTGGTGCTGGTTCTGGCCGTCATAGGCGTGGCACTCGTCGCCGCCCTTGAGCCAACAATGGAACAGTTCATGGCGGAAGTACCAACAGCGCGGGCGCTGGAGCAGATTGCCGCCGAGGGTCGCCATATTGCGGAGTTGGGGCGTTGCGGCCAGCGCCGCGGCCTGCACCAGCGCCGGATAGCGCGCCTGGAGCAGCTCGCTCAACTCGATTTCGCTGAGGGTGGTCAGCGCGCCCAGGCTGACAGCGTCGGCGCGCTCCTCGATGCCGCGCGGCAACTCGGCCAGGCGCTTGATGTCCACTAGGCGGGCCGGCGCGGCGACATCGGCCTTCATCAGCGTCAGCAGATCGGTGCCGCCGGCCAGCGGGCGGGTCGCGCCGTCGCCTGTTGGGCCGCCGTTCTGCCCATCGCCGCTGCCCAGGAGCTGCAAGGTCTCATCCAGCGTGCCGGCGCGGATATAATCAAAGCGTCTCACAGTTCGCCTCCTTGCCCATTGCGGCGGTGGGCTGCCAGCGCCTCCACCAGACGGCGGCGCGAGAGCGGCGTATGGCGCAAGCGCACGCCGGTAGCGTCGAAGATGGCATTGGCAATGGCCGGCGCAGTGGGGACGATGGGCGGCTCGCCGATGCCCTTGACGCCGGTCGAGTTGGCGGCGCTGTCCGGCAAGTCTACTTCGGCATGGATGATCGGCGGCGCATCGGCCACCGTGGGCGCCAAGTAGTCCTCCAGGTTGGGGTTCAGCACCACCCCCCGCTTGGCGTCTACAATGCGCTCTTCGGTCAGGGCATAGCCGATGCCTTGGGTGACGCCGCCGATGACCTGGCTGTTGACCAGGGTGGGATTGATGATACGGCCACAGTCATGGGCAGCCACCACCCGCAGCACCGTCACCTCCCCCGTTGCGATGTCCACCTCCACCTCGACGCACTGAGCGCCGAAAGTCCGCACTGATCGGTCCTTGGGGTTTGGCCCGCGCGCGCCATGTCCCTGGATCATGTTGGGGGCGATGCGGCTGGTGATTTCGGCCACGCTGACGCGCTGCGCCGGGTCGTCCACGACCACAATCTGACCGTTCTGGACGGCCAGCCGCTCCGGCTCCTCTTCCAGCACCAGCGCCGCGGCCTTGAGAAGGTGCTGCCGGGCATTGGCCGCGGCGGCGCGCACCGCAGGGGCCAGGGTCGCGAGGGTGGCGCTGCCCGCGCTGGTCGGCGAATAGGGGCCGATGCCTGTGTCGCCCAGATGAACCTGAATCTGAGCCAGCGGCAGCCCCAGCTCCTCCGCCGCGATCTGGGCCAGGCCGGTGCGCGTGCCCGTCCCGATATCTTGGGCGCCGGTCACCAGGTCCGCCGTGCCGTCGGTGTTGAGCTTGATCCAGGCGTAGCCGGGCGGATGGCCCGCGCCGCCCCAGTCGTGGGCAGCGAAGCCGATGCCCCGGCGCTTGGTTCCGGTCGCCGCCGGGCGTTGGTAGTTGTGCCAGCCGAAGACCTCCGCTGCCCGCTCATAGCAGCGCCGCAGCCCCTGGGGCGAGCTATAGGGCTGCCCCTTCTTCTGGTCCGCTTCGGTATAGTTGCGCAGCCGCAGCGCCAGCGGGTCCATCTCCAGCGCCCGCGCCAGCTCATCCAGGGCTGATTCGAGAGCAAAGGCCCCTTCAACAAACCCTGGCGCGCGGAAGGCGACCGACGGCCCGGCGTTGATATAGATGCCGGTCTGCTCGGTGCGCACATTGGGGCAGCGGTAGAGCCGTTGGTAAGGGCCGCTGACATTGCTGGCCTCGCCCCCCACCATATACGCGCCGACGGCCTGATGGATCTCGGCCACAATCGCGGTGAGGGTACCGTCGCGCTTGGCCCCCAGCCGTACCCGTTGCTTGGTGGCATTGCGATTGCCCGCGGCCAGATTCTCCCCTTCCCGGTCGAGCATGAGCTGCACAGGCCGGCCCGACTCCTTGGAGAGCAGCGCCGCGATCACCGTCTGCTTCCACGCGATCTGCTTGGCGCCAAAGCCGCCGCCCATATGCTGCTTGATGACGCGTACACGATGCTCGGCCAGCCCTAGCTTCTGGGCGACCTGCTCGCGCACCTCAAAGATCCCCTGGGTAGATTCATATAAGGTCAGCTCGTCGCCGTGCCAGTCTGCCGTGCAGCCGTGGGGTTCCAGCGCGTTGTGGAGCGCGGTGGCGGTGGTATAGACCTGGTCAATCACCACATCGGCCTCCGCCAATCCCCGCTCCGGGTCGCCGCGCGTGTAGACCTTCGGCTCGGAGCTACGGTTCCCTGGTTTGTCGGCGTGAAGCTGGGGCGCGCCCGGCTGCATGGCCTGCTCCATCTCCAGCACATGGGGGAGCGGCTCATACTCGACCTGGATCAAGCGCAGGGCATCCTCGGCGATCTCTTCGGACTCGGCAGCGACTGCCGCCACTTCGTCGCCGACATAGCGCAGCGTGGCGTCGAAGAGCTGGCTCTTTTCCTCATACCAGTCAATCGCCGGCGCATTGGCCGAGCTAAGCACGGCGTGGACCCCCGGCAGCGCCTCGGCCTGGCTGGTGTCAATGCGCAGGATGCGCGCATGGGGGTGGGGGCTGCGCAGGATGCGGGCGTAGAGCTGGTTGGGCAAGCGCATATCGTAGCTGTAGCGCGCCCGGCCTGTCACTTTCTCCGGCCCTTCCAGCCGCGGGTGCGGCTTGCCCACCACCGTGAATGGCGCGCCCTCCTGCCAACGCGGCAGCGTCTCCTGCTCTTCAACCTGGATGGCGCTGTCGTCTGCGCCCTCGCGTAGGGTAGTCAGATGCTTGATCGGCATGGCCTTCCTCGTCTCTTGCTCTGATTCGCGTTGGCTGTCCCTATGACTGTGCTTAGCGGGTGGACGCGGCTCCATTCCGCTCGGCAGCGAGCCGCCCCGCGGCCAAGATGTTGCGATAGGCGCCACAGCGGCAGAGGTTGCCGGTGACGGCGCGCAGGATTTGCTCGTCGGTGGGGTTGGGGGCGGCGGCCAGCAGCGCCTTCAGGCTCATGATCTGGCCGGGCGTGCAAAAGCCACACTGAAAGGCGTCGGCCTCGATGAAGGCTTGCTGGATCGGGTCAAGCTGGCCGTCCTCAGCCAGCCCTTCAATCGAGGTGATGGCGCGGCCCTCGCAATCCACCGCCAGCAGCAGGCAGGAGAGCATCGCCTGGCCGTCCACCAAAACGGTGCAGGCGCCGCAATCGCCCATGTCGCACACCTTTTTGGCGCCGGTCAGTTGAAGGTCGTGGCGCAACGCATCCAGCAGCGTGCGCCGCGGTTCCAGGAGCAAGGTATATTCTTCGCCGTTGACGGTGAGCGCCACCGGCATCTGTATATGGCACATTGGGTTCCTCCCTGAGTTGGAGATGGCCGGGCGCACCCGGCCATCAGCAGGTCTGGCTCCCAATTAAGCCACGGGGAAGGCAATGCTTCGGGAAGGGGGGTTACTGCTACCGGAGAATATGAGGCGCGTTGTACCTCGCGCCTATGCCACCGTATAGGCCGTGGCCGCGCCGGCTAGCGGATACCGACCCAGAGCGAATAGCTATCGCCCGTGCCGGCGGCAGGGGCCTCGACGGTCAGATAATAGTCGCCGGTGATGGGCAAGACGCCCGACCAGCTCTCACCCTGGCCGGCTGCGCCGAGAAAGACGCCATCCTCTGTGACTACCGAGACGCGCGCCGCATAGCCATGCTCGGTAGAAAGCTGCACGCTCATGACCTGGCCGCGCCGCGCCCGCAGGAAGTAGCGCCCAGGCCAGCCTGCATCCACATAGCCCCAGACCGTTGTCGAGGTAGCGCCCCGCGGGAAGCGGATCTCGTGGAGCGGAGGCGCCGGGGTTGGCGTGGGCGTCGGGCTGGCGTAGACGACCGCGACCAGCAGGCTGTAGCTGGCCGGCGGCGCGCCGGCTGGCGATTGCAGCATGATCAGATAATCCTGGGTAGCAGGCAGCGTGCCGGTCCAGGTCTCGCCGCCGTTGGCGCTGCCTAAGTGGACCCCGTTGCTTCCCTGCACGGTGAAGCGATAGGGGCCGCCGCCGATCCAACTTTGGATGGACATCACCTGGCCGCGCAGCGCCCGCAGCACATATTGCTTGGTCGCGCCGGAAGCCAGCGAGCCGGTGACCGAGGCGCTGGATGCGCCGGAGGCAAAACGAATGCGCTCCGGCCCAGGCTCCGGGGTGGGAGCGGGCGCCTGGGAGACGACCTCCACCCTCATGCTGAAGTAGGTGGTTGCATCATAGGGGGTGGAAACCGTGATGTAATAATCGCCGGAGCGGGGCAATACGCCGCTCCACCGGCGACGACCGCTGGCCGTGCCCAACACAGCGCCGGACCGGTCGAAAATAGTAGCGATGACCGGCGCGCTCTCATAGGCGGCCTGCACCGTCATGGTCTGGTTTGCCAGCGCATAGAGCACATAGCGCGCCGCCTGCCCGTTGGCGACATAGCCATCCACCGTCGCGCCCGTTGCGCCGGTCGCAAAGCGGATACGCTGGACAGGCTGCCCTTGGGCGACGGGCGCAGCCGGCATCGCCGCCCGAACGGGTAGAACCGTGGCGAAGACCATCACCAGCGCCGGCAGCCAGCCCCACAGACGGCGGCTACACCGGTTCGAGCGTTCCCGTTGTGTTGTCCACATCATGAGGCTTCCCCTTGTTTGCTGCCGCGCCGGCCGGAGCGTCACGGCCGCGCCTGGCATTACAATGAGCGGATTTAAGGCAGTTGTCAAACCGCCGCTTACCCATGGGACGAGAACAGAGCAGCGTGAGTTCCAGAAACGAAAGATAGTAAAAATGCTGCAACTTCTAGCGCAATGCACAAAAAAGGAAAAGAGAAACTGGGCAACATGCAACATGAAATCGGCCTACCGGCGCCCTAGACATCAACTCTTATGCATGTTGCCCAACACAGGCTGAGGAAGCTTGGTCGTTTGGTAGATTCACATCCGGCGCTCACCACATAGAGTATACGCAGCGCTGTAAGTTCCAAATGTCACGGATGAGCTACTCATGGATGAGCTACCTAAGGAGTCACGACCATGCGCAAGAACGATATCGAGACGCTCAAAAAGGTCAAACGGCCTTTAACGATCATTGACGACATCTATCGTTGGGCGGAGCAAGGGTTCGAGTCCATCCCACCGGAAGCGTATGACCTGCTTAAGTGGTATGGCCTCTTCCACCGCAAGCAGACGCCCGGCTACTTCATGCTGCGCATGCGCATCTCCAATGGCGTATTGACGACCCAGCAGTTGCGTACACTGGCCGGGATTTCCCGCGACTATGGCCGCGGTGTCGGTGACTTCACCACGCGTCAGAATATCCAGTTGCGTTGGATCGAGATCGAGAACGTTCCTGACATCTTTGAGCGCATCCGTGCAGCCGGGCTGACCTGCCAGCAGACGGGGATGGACAACTATCGCAATGTCACCGGCTGCCCTGTCGCGGGGCTGGACGCCAACGAGCTGCTTGATGCCCGCCAGCAGGCCATCGCGACGGGACTGTCGTTGCTAGGGCGTGAATTTGAGAACCTGCCGCGCAAATTCAATATCTCGATCAGCGGCTGTCGCTATGACTGCGCCCATGCCCAAAGCAATGACATCGGCATGACGCCCGCCACGCGCCGGATCGGCGCCCGCACCCTGCGCGGCTTCAATGTCGTCGTCGGCGGCGCCCTCGGCGGAAAAGATGCGCATCTAGCCGAGCCGCTGGATGCCTTTGTCCTGCCGGAGCAGGTCACGGCGCTGTGCCGCGCCATTCTCACCGTCTTTCGCGACCACGGCAGCCGTGAGAAGCGCCAGCAGGCGCGCCTGAAATGGCTGCTCTGGGAGTGGGGTATCCCGAAGTTCCGTGACGAAGTCATGAAGGTCTTTGGTGAGAACTTGCCCGGCGCCGGCCAGAGTGAGCTGTGGCCCCATGAGGCTGCGGCGCTACATGCGGATCACATCGGCGTCCATGCGCAACGGCAAGCAGGATTGAGCTATGTTGGGCTGTTGGTGCCGGTTGGCCGTCTCAACCAGGAGCAACTTTTCGAGTTAGCTGATGTGGCCGACCGCTACGGCTCGCACGAAGTACGGCTGACCAACGACCAGAATGTCATCATCCCCAATGTGCCGAACAAGAAGGTACCGGCGCTACTGGCCGAGCCATTGCTCCAGGAGTGGTCTCCACACCCGTCGGGAATACTGCGCGGCCTTGTCACCTGTACAGGCCAGGACTATTGCCATTTTGCCCTCAACGACACCAAAGGCATCTCTCTGGCGATTGCCCGTGAGCTAGAGCAGCGTTTTCCTGACACAGATAAGGTCGTCCGCCTCAACGTGTCGGGCTGTATTCATGCCTGCGGGCGCCACCGGGCGACGGAGTTGGGCCTGATGGCGACCCGTGTCCGCCTGGAGAACGGCGAGATCGTTGACGGCTTCGATCTCTTCCAGGGCGGCAGGCTGGGCGAGGAGGCGCGGCTGGGTGAAGAGGTTCAGGCTAAGGCAACAATTGACCAGACGGTCGCGTGGCTGGCTCACGAAATTGCCGCTAAGTATGGCCGCCAGGAAGCCGAAGCGCACCTTTGCGGATGCGAAGACATCCAGGTGGCGAACCAGGAGGATACCATTCCCCTTCTTGCCACCGCCTGAGCCGCTCCAGTGATAATCCCCGGCCATCTCAATACGTCCAAATCAGGTCCAAAGCAAAAGGAGGCGCTCGGTGAATATTCAACATAAAGCGACCCGGATCGATCTCTTCAGCTTTAGCACGCCGCAGATGCGGGCCTTTCATATGACATGGGTCGCCTTTTTTCTCTGTTTCTTTGGCTGGTTTGGGATTGCACCGCTGATGCCCGTTGTGCGCAATGAGTTGGCTTTGACCCAGACCCAGATCGGCAACACCATCATCGCCTCGGTGGCGATTACGATCCTTGCCCGCCTCTTGATTGGCTGGTTCTGCGACCGGGTTGGGCCGCGGCTTGCCTACACGCTGCTGCTGCTCCTCGGCTCGCTGCCGATCATGGGGATCGGCCTTTCCACCAATTACACAACCTTCTTGCTGTTTCGCCTCGCCATCGGCATGATCGGCGCCTCGTTCGTCATCACCCAATACCATACGTCGGTCATGTTTGCGCCCAATGTCGTCGGCACGGCCAACGCGACCACAGCCGGTTGGGGCAACCTCGGCGGCGGTGTCACGCAGATGGTGATGCCGCTGATCTTTGCGGCCCTGCTCAACCTCGGTTTGAGCGAATTCTATGGCTGGCGTATCGCCATGGTGGTCCCCGGCGTGGCCCTCTTTTTAACCGGCATCGCCTATTATCTGTTGACCACCGATACCCCCGACGGCAACGTCCGCGACCTGCGCGCCCGCGGTCAGCTTCCGGCTGCCAGACAAACCAGGGGGACCTTTCTGGAAGCCTGCAAAGATTGCCGGGTCTGGGCGCTCTTCGGGATCTATGCCGCCTGCTTTGGCATCGAATTGACGCTCAACAATATCGCGGCGCTCTACTTTACAGACTATTTTGGCCTGAGTCTGAGCGCCGCCGGCCTTGTCGCCAGCCTCTTTGGTCTCATGAACCTCTTTGCTCGCACGGCAGGCGGTTTCCTGAGCGATAAGGTGAGCGCGGGCAATGGGCTGCGCGGTCGTGTCCAATTCCTCTTCCTTGTGTTGCTGGCCGAAGGTATCGCGCTGGCCGCCTTCTCGCAGATGGCCGTGCTTCCCGCCGCCATTGCCACCCTACTCATCTTCAGCCTGTTTGTGCAGATGGCCGAAGGGGCAACCTACGCCGTGGTCCCCTTCATCAACAAGCGCGCCCTCGGCTCTGTGGCCGGCATCGTCGGCGCGGGCGGGAATGCCGGCGCAGTGCTCTTCGGCTTCCTCTTCAGGATCGAGGGGCTGGCGTGGCCGCAGGCGCTGATGCTCCTGGGGATCGGGGTCGCCCTCGCCTCCCTGCTTGCCTTCCTCGTTCGCTTCTCCGAGCAGGATGAGCAGGCCGTTGTCGCCGAGACGAGCGGCTATTTAACCGGCGGACAGGCGGCAGGCTCCATCACTCTTGATTGAACCATCCAGACATCCAGCCTCATCTATCAACTCGGAGGCAGTCATGGCCCAAGCGCAGCGAGTCGAGCGCGAAATTGAAGAGTGGACCCAGAGCTATTGTCCCTATTGCGGCGTCGGCTGTGGTCTGCTGGTTGGTACCCATCGTGGACGAGTTGCCAGGATCAAAGGCGATCCCACCCATCCATCGAGCCTGGGCGACATTTGTCTCAAGCCCATTCATCTGCCCGACGCACTCTATAGCGAGGACCGCCTGCTCTTTCCGCAGATGCGGTTCAGCCAGGATACGCCCTTCCGGCGGACCGGCTGGGATCAGGCAATCACCCATGTGGCGTCTGTGTTTCAGCGGATCATTGCCGAGCACGGGCCGCAGGCCATCGCCTTCTATGGGTCCGGCCAATGTACGACGGAAGATTACTATGTCGCCAATAAGCTGATGAAGGGCTTCATCGGCGCCAACAACTTTGACGCCAATTCACGGTTGTGCATGGCGTCGGCGGTCGCCGGCTATGTCACTGCGCTGGGGTCCGATGGCCCTCCGCCGGCCTATGCCGATATCGAGTTGGCGGACTGCTTCTTTCTCATCGGCGCCAACACTGCCGACTGCCATCCCGTGCTCTTCAACCGCATCAAGCGGCGCAAACAGAGGGACCCGGACGGCGTCAAGGTTATCGTCGTCGATCCACGCACCACACGCACAGCCAGCATCGCCGATATTCACCTGGCAATCCGGCCAGGTAGCGATATTGCTCTGCTCAACGGGATGCTCTATGTGCTGATCAAATCCGGGTATCTCCATCGGGAGTTTATTGCCAACCATACCAGCCGCTTTGCAGAGGCGGCGGCTATCGTCGAAGCGTATCCACCCCACGTTGCCGCGGCCCTGTGTGACGTGCCGGTTGACCGGCTGGTGGAGGCGGCGCTGGTATTTGGCAAGGCCGAGCGCGCGCTGTCGTTCTGGAGCATGGGCATCAACCAGAGCACCGTCGGCGTCACCAAGAATCATGCCATCCTCAACCTGCACTTGGCTACCGGGCAGTTGGGCAAGCCGGGGAGCGGCCCCTTCTCCCTTACCGGACAGCCCAATGCGATGGGGGGACGCGAAGCGGGTGGGTTGAGCCATCTCTTGCCCGGCTATCGCAGCGTGCAAAATCCGGTTCATCGCGCAGAGGTCGCCCGCTTTTGGGGTGTGCCGGCAGACTCGATCTCTGCCCGGCCCGGCCTCCCTGCCGTCGAGCTATTTGAAGCCGCCGCCCGCGGCGAGGTCAAGGCGATCTGGATCATGGGCACCAATCCGCTCGTCTCCATGCCCAACACGGATGTAGTCGAAGCGGCCATGCGCAGGTTGAAGGTGGTGGTTGTCTCAGATGCCTATCACCCGACCGACACAACCCAGTATGCCCATGTCTTGTTACCGGCGGCGCAGTGGTCCGAGAAGGAAGGGATCATGACGAACTCGGAAAGGCGCATTACCTATCTGCCCAAGCTCGTAGACCCTCCCGGAGAGGCGCTGCCCGACTGGCAGATCGTGACCCGGGTGGCGCGGACAATGGGTTATAGACATGCCTTTCCCTATCGCTCGGCGCAAGAAGTCTTTGACGAGTTCAAGCAGTTGACGCAGGGGCGGGTATGCGACTATGCGGGCGTCAGCTACCGGCGGTTACAGGAGGAGGGGCCGTTACAGTGGCCGGCGCCCGCGGTGGATCATCCCGGCACGGAACGGCTCTATACGGACCTGCGGTTTCATACGCCTGATGGGCGGGCCAGCTTTGTTCCAGCCGCGCACCAGACCATCTATGAGCCGCCCGACGCGGCCTATCCCCTAATCTTGATGACCGGTCGCGTCAAAAACCAGTGGCACACCATGACGCGCACCGGCAAATCATGGAGCCTGCTCAAGGACTGCCCAGAGCCGTACCTGGAGCTACATCCTTCTGACGCCCAGCGTTGGAACATCGACGACGGTGAGTTGGTTCAAGTGATCTCCCGGCGCGGCAAGGTGGTTGTGCCGGCGCGGGTCAGCACAAAGATTCGGCCCGGAACCTGTTTTATGCCGTTCCATTGGGGCCGGACAGCCGGCCAGGATAAAGCGGCCAACAATGTCACGATTGGGGCCGTTGATCCTGTCTCCCGTGAACCAGAATTAAAGGCTTGCGCCGTGCGTGTGTGCCCGGCGACGCAGACGGAGGTTGTGACTGCCGATCAACCGGCGCTCACCGCGACAATTGACCTGGTAGCAAGCTGACAAGGTCCTGGCTTTCCGTCAAGACAGCCTTCGCCACCGATAGCACCCGCATACCTGTTTTGCCGTCCAGGGAAACAGGCGTGTGGGTATTGGTATGTTCAGACCGGAAGGAAGTTATGTTTCATTTGCTGTGTGTTGTTCTGCACGAACCGAATGTGCTCCTCGAATCGGACCCCTGCGCCAAGATATATCACTTGTGGAAAGAACACGGCATCCGCAATGTGGCGACGCTGAATCGAATCTACCTGCACGACCTGACCGCGCCTTTCGAGCGCCTAGACAGCCACAATTGGGGTAAAGAAGCCTGGGACGAAGAAGGTCAGGACGAGCTGGAATTTCTCTTCGGGTTGCCACAGCCGCCGGTAACCAGCGAGCCGGAGCAACAATACCGGCTTCTGGTTGCGCTGGTGCTAGGTGGCATGGCCGCCGTACAGGCGGTGGTTGACGCCACAGAAAAGATGCTGACCTCAGACCCCGACGGCTACTATGATTTACTCTTTGTGTTCCCGCTGGTGACCGCGCGCGACCTATGGAAGCCGGGCCAGAACCATCCGCGAGCCGACGAGACGCGGTCGCTGGCGGAGAAAAAGGTGTCAGGCAAAGCCTGAAAATGGAGCCGCCTGCTTGTGTCGAGTGGCGCCGCCAGAGCGTAAGCAGCCCGCTCCACAGGCGGCTGTTACGCTGGGCCAAGTGTTCGGTTTTTCCCCACCTATTGATGCTTTCCCCTCGTCCGCGTCCGGCGTTACGGAATACCGATTTGAGACGGCTGTCAAACCGCCTAAAGGTGGGATGGGAACCGGCCTGGCGCGGGTCCCAGGAGCCAAGATGGGAACCTTTTGTCCTTACAGTGGCTCTTCTTCATGCAGGTGTCAATCCTATCTCACTGGATCAAAATCAGCTTTATCAAACACGATCATCGCTTGAAGAAGGCTGCTACTCCTGTCCCAATGTCCAGTTGTCCATTGCCCCTTTGAACGGTTCATCGCTGCCTGCGGCTCTGTAAACTAAGTACACTTCGGAAAATCTCTAGGGATTGTGGCGCCGGGTGAAGCAGTGAATCTATTGCTCAATCCCAAAGGACTTCTGTAATTGTACTTAGTGGTCAGTTCGGATGAATTCTTGTAGGGGCGCCCGCTTCTGGGCGCAGGCAGGGCAGGTACATGACCTGCCCCTACAGTACGTCATTGATATTGATCAGCTTAACTGACCGCTCGTCGTGATCATACAAGCCGCGATGAACAAGGGAGCCGTGTAATGACAGGAGAGACGATGCAAGCCATCCGTGTCCACCGCTATGGCGGGCCGGAGGTCCTCACCCTAGAGCGGATACCCCGACCGGAGCCGCGGGCAGACGAGTTGCTCATCCGCATCATTGCTGCCGGCGTCCTGCCTGCGGACTGCCGCGTCCGCAACGGATTCTTCCGGCAGGTGATGCCCGCTGTCTTCCCATACATCCCCGGCACGGCATTCGCCGGTGTGGTCGAGCGAGCCGGGGCAGCGGTCGCCGCCTTTGCGCCGGGGCAGGCCGTGTGTGGGCGCAGCCCGAATGGAACTTATGCGGAATTCACAACGGTCCGCGCCGATGCACCGCCCCCGGCAGGCGGTTTTACCGACTACAGACAAGCGAACGCCAACACGCTTCTGATACACAAACCGGAGACCATCACCTTTGATGAGGCTGCCACCCTGTCCGGCGGGGCAACGACGGCCTGGACCGCGCTCTTTGAGGATGGGGATGTGCAGCCGGGCCAGCGGGTGCTGATCCACGGCGCGGCAGGCGGGGTCGGGTTGTTCGCCGTTCAATTCGCCCGCTGGAGAGGCGCAGAGGTGATCGGCACGGCCTCGACCGGCAATATCGAATTCGTTCGCTCGCTGGGCGCAGACACGGTGATTGACTATACAACCACGCCGTTTGACGAGGCAGTGCGTGAGGTTGACTTTGTGCTGGACACAATTGGGGGTGAAACCTTGCGGCGCTCGATGCGCATCCTTAGGCCAGGCGGGACATTGGTCTCGCTGGTCGAAGAGCCACCGGCTGCATTGGCCGAGCAGTTGGGCGTCCGGGCTTTCAAGAACGCCACCATCCCGACGAGCGCCCACCTGCGCGCCATTGCCCAACTGATTGACGCAGGCCATGCCCGGCCTGTGGTCCAACAGACCTTTGCGCTGGATGAGGCGGCAGCCGCCCATGCCCTGTGCGAGACCGGCCACGGTCGCGGGCGGATCGTGT
>DATLZJ010000926.1:0-17943 GCA_035574055.1 Caldilineaceae bacterium | reverse complement strand
GTGGTGGACTTTGGCGCTTTTGCCGAGCTGGAGCCGGGCATCGAGGGCTTGATCCATATCAGTGAGCTGGCCGACATCGCCGTTGCCGAGCCGCTCAAAACGGTGCGCGTGGGCGACCGGGTCCAGGTCAAAGTGTTGCGGGTGGACCGCAAGCGCCAGCGCGTTGGCCTGAGCCTGCGCCAGGCCGAAGGCGCTATCCCTCCAGCGGAAACCGGCCAGGAAGAATCAGCGCCGGAGGAGACGGCCCCAGCGGCGAGCATGGGAGAGGCGCCGGCTGCCGGTGAGGGCATTACCGAGGAAACCGGCTATGCCGACGAATCCAGCATGGGAGCCGGCCGCGGGATGGATGAGGAGAGCGGCGAAGGCCCTGACGAGATGGAGGGGCAGACTGGGCCGTAGCCCGCTACGCTTGTCGCACCCGCCCATTTGATTTTTTCAGGGCAGGTGTGGTATACTTTTTGCAAGTATGCGCTTTTGCGCGCTCACGAATGCATCTGTAGGTCTTTTGAAATGACCTGTCAGGGGCGCTCTAGACCTCTGGCAGGTTCTATTTCCAGGACAGGTTGCGCCTTGTGCGCCCGCAGACTGTTCAGCGTCCGAAGCTTTGAGCCGCCAATAGGGGTCCGACCCGTGGAGAGGGGGTGAGTCAGATTAGCGTCGAGCTGCGACCTGGGGAGTCCCAGGAAAGCATCCTCAAGCGGTTCCGCAAAGCAGTTGCGGAGGCGCGGATTTTGCCGATTGTCCGGCAGAAGCGGTGGTTCACCTCCAAGAGTGAGATCAAGCGCATTAAGCGCCAGAAGTCCATTCGCAAGTCCCAACGCCTAGCGCGGCGGGCTTCATAAGAGAACGCAAAAGACCGGCGAAGGGCCAGCAATCTCCCTTCGCCGGTTGATTTAGTCCAGTTCGTTTGAGTTACCGGTTGATTGAGGGTTGATTGAGAGTATCTAGAGTTCAGAACGGAGTTACATGGCTGAGGAAACCATAACTTTAGAGGGGAAGATCGTTGACACGCTGCCCAATGCGATGTTCCGCGTGGAACTGGAGAACGGGCACACCGTGTTGGCGTATCTTTCCGGCAAGATGCGGAAGTACTACATCCGCGTGCTGTTGGGGGATAAAGTCAAAGTCGAGATGAGTCCCTATGACCTGACACGCGGCCGCATTACTTACCGCTATCGCAATTAGCCGTCGCTTACGATGGTCGGGGATTTACGATGGCCGGGTGCGATGACAGCCGGCGGTCACGCCGCCGAGATGCCCGCCATCGCCACAGATCATAACGCTCCCTTGCCCAGCGGTTGGCCGGCCCGGCCTCCAGTTGGGCGATTGCTATTTGGGGTTGAAATCTAGGGTTGCTGTTGAGGGTAAGCCGGCGGCTTGCTCTGCGCCTGTGCCTGGCGGTAGGCGGCAATGGCCCGGCGGGCCATCTCCTGTTCGGCAGGGTAGGTTAGCAGCGCGACCGCTTGGTCGAGGGGCGCCCAGAAGGGGTGGAACTGCTCGGCATCTTTGGGGGGACGGGGCTGTTGGCCATCGCCGATCTTGTCGAGGAGGAAGTAATGCTCGGTGCGGCGGTAGTGGACGCCTTGGTAGTCGTACTCCACGGTTTGCAGGCCCAAGTCGGCGGCAATCTGTAGATCAGACAGGCCGGTTTCCTCCGCGGTCTCGCGCAGGGCCGCCGCTTCATGGCTTTCGCCCGGGTCTACATGCCCTTTGGGCAGCCGGACCTCTTGGCGGCTGGGCCGGTCCAGCAGCAAGAGCTGGCCGTCGTGAATAATGACGCCGCCTGCTGCGATGTATTCTTTTGTGGCTAGCTCAGTCGCCATGCTCTGGCCTATGCTGTTCGGATGGCTTATCGTGGGGAATGGTCTATGGGCCAGGCCGGCTATGGCTCGACGGTGAGAAAGAGCTGCTCGGCCAGCGCGCTGCCCAATATCTGGGTTTGGGGCGAATGGTTGGCGCCGTTCCCATTGGTATTATTGTTCACATTGAGTAGCTCCACGGTGACCGGGCCGTGGAAGGGCGCCAGCTCCACCAACTTGACCTCGCGGCCGGGGGTGAGCTTGAGCTGGCTGAGGTAGCGCAGCAGGCTCGGCTCGTGGGCGCCCACGCGGCGCAGCGTGCCCCGTTGGCCGGGCTGTAGCTCGACCAGCGAAAGCAGCCGCTCGTCGGGCATGGTCCCATCCTTGCGGGGGATGGGGTCGCCGTGCGGGCAGTGGGTCGGATAGTTGCATAAGCGGTCCATGCGGTCTTCAAAGGCGGAGCTAATGGCATGCTCCAGCCGGTGGGCCTCCACATCCACCTGGTCCCAGGTAAATCCCATGACCTCGACCAAAAAGACCTCCAGCAGCCGGTGGCGGCGGATCAGTTGCAGCGCGGCCAGCCGGCCCTGCTCGGTGAGGGTGATGCCGTCGGTGGTGGAGCGCTCGACAAAACCAGAGTCCTGTAGCCGCTTGAGCATACTGCTGGCCGCCGGGGGAGAGACACACATCTTCTCGGCCAACGCGCTGGTGGTGACTTTGTCCTGTGTCTGTGCTAACTTGTAGATGGCGGCCAGGTACTCCAACATGCCATCGGTGGTCAGACCGCAAAATGTTTGCATTTGCCTTCAGCGCACGGAATTTTTATGAAGTCGCTCAGAAAAATTTGAGGGGATTATACGGGGATTCGGGCGCTCTGTCAATTTAACAATATCTCCTGTTAGACTGTCAGGGGTTTCCGGTCTGTTGAGCGCCGGCCCGCCATATCCGGTGAATGATCAAAGCAACAATCAAGAGCAACAATCAAGAGCAACAATCAGTCGTGAGGAAGGATGCAGACGGAGCTGATTTTGATTCGCCACGGGGAAACGGTTTGGAACGCCCAAGGGCGCTTCCAGGGACAACAGGACAGCCCCCTGACGCCAAAAGGGGTAGCCCAGGCGCAGGCGATTGCCGCCTATCTGTCCAACCGCCGGATCGACGCGCTCTACACCAGCGACCTGGGCCGCACACTGGAGACGGCCCGCTACATTGCCGGGGCCACGGGGCTGCCGGTGGTGAGTGAGCCGGCGCTGCGCGAGCGCAACCTGGGCATCCTGGAGGGGTTGACCCATGCCGAGGCAGAATCCAGCTACCCGGCAGAGTTCGCCCGTTACCTGGCCCGCGAGCCGGACTTTGTGTTGCCCCAGGGGGAAAGCTTGCTCGACCTGGAACGCCGCGCCTGTGAGGCGCTTGCCGGTCTTGCGGAACGCCATCGCGGCGAGCGGGTGGCGGTGGTCTCGCATGGCGGGCTGTTGACTGCCTTTATCCGTTGTGTGCTGGGGGTGCCCGTGCAGCTTCGCACCCGCTTTGCCCTGCGCAATGCCAGCCTGAGCCGGGCGCTCTACAACGGCTCGCCGGATGAATGGATAGTGCTCACTCTGGGCGAAGTCGCGCATCTGGATGGCCTCTGCTGACCTATGCGCATCAGACTGGCTGCTGTCTTCTGTCTGCTCTTGCTCGCAAGCTGCCGGCCGCGGCCCGATCTAGCCATCCTCTGCCCTCCACCTACTCTCGGCATCGCCGCCGGTCCGGAGCTTCAGGTTGTTGGGATAGAGGTGGGGGGGCCAGCAGAGAAGGCCGGCGTGCGGATTGGCGATGTGTTGGTTGACATCCGCCCGCCGGCTGTCAACCAGGGGACGCCGCTGGGACCGGCGCCCTTCCGGGCGCCGGGCGCAGTGGACGCGCTCATCCAAGCGACGATGACCACCGGCAAGCGGCAAGAAGGATTGCGAGGCGACCCCGCTGCCGGCTGCAACACGGGCACGCCGCTGCTCATGCGAGTGCAGCGCGGGGGAGAGACGGTTGAGCTGGAAATCACCCCGGACGTTCCGCAGCCGCCAAGCGGAAGCCCCTCCGCCTCGCCGCTGCCGACGCCGACGCCGGTGATGCCGCCGACCTACCGTTTCTGACCATTGATTTTGTATTATGTTTAGTGTTTGCGTTCCATTAGACCTATGCTTGGTTGGGAATCTTTTCTACGCTAAAGGTCGTCTAGTCGTTGTACCCTGCTCTTGACAGGGGAGAATTTACAGAAGAGAAGCGCCGGCGTTGGTCTATGGGATCCCGGTCTGTGATCCCCGCCGGCAAGCCGGAAAGTCGCCGAGCGCCGAAGGAGGGGACCGCTCAACCGGAGGCAAGATAGGCGCAGGAATCAAAGGAAATACACAAGCGAGGAGTACTGCCTATATCAGTACATAGGGGAATTCATGAGATTTGATCGTTTTACAGAGAAGGCCCAAGAAGCCGCCATGCGGGCCTATGAGATTTTGCAGCGATACAAGCACACCCAGGTGGACACCGAGCATGTCTTCCTGGCTTTGCTTGAACAGAGCGACGGCGCTGTTGTTCAGATTTTGAACAAGCTGGGCGCGCCGGTGGATGTCCTCGCGCGCAAGCTGGAGGCGATCCTGGAGGCTGCGCCCAAGATGAGCAATTCGCCCTATGGCGCAGCGCCCACGGCGCAGGTCTTCATCACCCCGCGGCTCAAGCGGGTGATGGACATCGCCAACGAGGAAGCGCGCAAGCTCAACGACGAGTACATCAGCACCGAGCATATTTTCCTGGGCATTGCCAGCGAGCGCAATACGCCCAGTGCGAATATTTTGCGTGAGGCCAATCTGGTCAAGGAGCAGATCGTCCAGGCCATTGAGGAGTTGCGCAACGGCCAGCGCGTTACTGAGCCGAACGCCGAAAGCAAGTACCGGGTGTTAGAGAAGTATGGCCGCGACCTGACCCAGGCCGCGCGTGAGGGCAAGCTGGACCCGGTGATCGGCCGCGACGCCGAGATTCTGCGGGTGCTCCAGGTGCTCTGCCGCCGCACCAAGAACAACCCGGTCCTCATCGGTGAGGCCGGCGTCGGCAAGACTGCGATTGTCGAGGGCTTGGCCCAGAAGATCATTGCCAACGATGTGCCTGAGCCGTTGATGGGCAGGCGAGTCATTTCTCTGGACCTGGGCGCCATGCTGGCCGGCACCCGCTTCCGCGGTGAGTTCGAGGAGCGGCTGAAGGCGGCTATTGAAGAGGTGCAGCGCAGCGCCGGCGAGATCATCTTGTTCATTGATGAGCTGCATACCGTCGTCGGCGCGGGCAACGCCGCCGGCGCGATGGATGCCAGCAATATGCTCAAGCCGGCCCTGGCGCGTGGCGAGCTGCAATGCATCGGCGCGACCACGCTGGATGAGTACCGCCAGCACATTGAAAAAGATGCCGCGCTGGAGCGCCGCTTTGCGCCGGTCTATGTAGACGAGCCGGACGTGGCTGACGCCATCGCCATCCTGCGCGGGCTGCGCCGCCGCTACGAAGAGCATCACAAGGTGGTCTTCGATGACGAGGCGCTGGTCCAGGCGGTCAAGTTGAGCCATCGCTATGTGACCGACCGCAAGCTGCCCGACAAGGCCATTGACCTGATGGACGAGGCCGCGGCCAAGCTGCGGGTCGCCATCTACTCGATGCCGGCCTCGCTGAAGGAGATGAAGTCCAAGCTGGAGAAGCTCATCGCCGCCGAAGAAGAGGCGTGGGCCTCGCGCGATTATGAGAACGCGGCCCAGTATAAGACCGAGCGGGTCCGGCTGGAGGAGCAGTACAACGAAGCGGTGGAGAGCTGGCGTCAAGCTACCGGCCTGGATGAGGTGGTGGAGGCCAAGGACATTGCCGACGTGGTGAGCGCCTGGACGGGCATCCCGGTGAGCAGCATGTTGCAGGCCGAGTCCGAGAAGCTGCTGCACATGGAGGAGGCGTTGCGCCAGCGCATTGTGGGCCAGGAACGCGCCGTCGAGGCCGTCAGCGACGCCATTCGCCGGGCGCGCAGTGGGTTGAAGGACCCGCGGCGGCCCATCGGCACCTTCCTCTTCCTGGGGCCGACGGGCGTGGGCAAGACCGAGCTGGCAAAGGCGCTGGCCGGCTTCCTGTTCGACGATGACGAGGCGCTGCTGCGCATTGACATGAGCGAATACCGCGAGCCTCACACCGTCAGCCGGCTCTTCGGCGCCCCGCCGGGCTATGTCGGCTATGACCAGGGCGGCCAGTTGACCGAGCAGGTGCGTCGCCGGCCCTACCAGGTGATCCTCTTCGACGAGGTCGAGAAGGCTCACCCGGAAGTCTGGAACTCCTTGCTCCAGATCATGGACGATGGTCGCCTGACGGATGGTCAGGGGCGGACGGTGGACTTCCGCAACACGGTGGTCATTATGACCAGCAACGTAGGCGCGGAGGTGGTGAAGCGCGGCCCATTGGGCTTTGCGACGCCGGAGTTCGATGAGAGCAAGTATTCGCAGAGCGAGTACAGCAACCAGCTCAAACGGCTCTTCCGGCCTGAGTTCCTGAACCGCATTGACGAGATCATCGTCTTCGAGGCGCTGACCAAGCCGCAGATCCACAAGATCGTCATGCTGCTAATGGCCGACATCAGCAAGCGGATGGAGGAATTGGGCTTCTCGGTCGAGCTGACCGAGGCGGCGGCCCATTACCTGGGCGATGTTGGCTACGACGCCAACTATGGGGCGCGCCCGCTACGGCGCCTGCTCCAGCGCCGGGTGGAGAATGAACTGAGCAAGCGGCTGCTGCGCGGCGAGTACGCCACGGGCGACCGTGTGGTGGTGGACTACGACCCGGATGCCGAGGGAGAGAGCAAGCTGACCTTCACCAAGGTAGAGCAGGCGCCCATCCCGGTGGACTTGCCGGTCAACAAAGAGGCCGAGCAGTAATGGTCATACAACAGTAATGGTCATACCGCAGTAATGATCATACACTAGTCACAACGGGCGAGACCCTACCGGGTCTCGCCCGTTTTAGTTTCTCATGTGTTCACCGGCATAGCTGTCCGTTGCGCTTGCAGCCGACACCGCTTGCAGGGACTAGCTGGCAATGGGCTTGGGCGTTTTATACTCGACAGGCAACAGATAGCCGTTGCTCTTGGGCGCCCACTTTTCGCCAAGCAGGCGCCGGTAGAGCGCCACGTAATCTTGCGCCATGCGTGGGGCGCTGAAGCGCTCCTCAAAGACCCGGCGGCACTCGCCCCGGTCAATTTGATCCACACGCCCCACCGCCTGCACCGCCTCTTCGAGGTCGTTGACAATGAACCCCGTGCGCCTGTCTTCCAGCACCTCCGGCACCGAACCGCGCTCATAGGCAATGACAGGAGTGCCGCAGGCCAGGGCCTCGATCATGACCAGGCCGAAAGGCTCCGGCCAGTCAATGGGAAAGAGGAGGGCATAGGCATTGCCCAGGAACTCATCCTTTTCTTTTTCGTCCACTTCACCCACATACTCGATGAGGGGATGGTCCAGCAAGGGCTTGATCTGCTCCTGGAAGTACTCCTGGTCCACCCGATCCACCTTGGCCGCAATCTTAAGCGGCATCCCCACCCGTTTGGCGACCTCAATCGCCCGGTCTACCCGCTTTTCCGGCGCAATCCGGCCCAGAAACGCCAGGTACTCGCCAGGCTGCGCTCGAAATGTGTATAAGTCCAACGGTAGCCCATGATAGACAGTGCCTTGCCAGTTCGCCCAGGACAAGGGCTGGCGCTGGGCGTTGGAGACTGAGACCACCGGCATCTCGCGAAACTCCTGGTACAACGGGACCAGGTCCGGCAGGTCCAGCCGCCCATGCAGGGTGGTCAAATGGGTGATGCCGTAGCGCCTACTGAGCGGGAAATGCAGGTAGTCAATGTGAAAGTGGATGATATCGAAGTTCTTGGCCTGCTGGTAGACCTGCTCCAGCATCAGGATGTGATGGGCCAGTTGGTCTATACAGCCGGCATCGAGCCGGAGGGAGCGGGGGCAGGGCGAGACCAGACACGCTTGAGTGATTGAATCGCCGCTGGCAAAGAGCGTCACCTCATGCCCCTGGCGAACCAACTCCTCGGTCAGATAGGAAACAACGCGTTCCGTGCCCCCGTACAATTTGGGGGGAACACTTTCATAGAGTGGAGAAACTTGCGCGATCCTCATGGTGCTTCCCTTGTGCCTTTCTAGCCACACTGTTGACCCGTGCAGCGGTCCCTAAACCGCCGGGAGCGCACGGCGCTTCTCCCCTTCACCGGCGCCCCATGCAGGGTAAGTCTGCACCTCCCCTGTACGGTGGGGCGTCTGGTACGGATTCTATTGTTTCAATGGACCTATAGGCTCTGGATACGGGGTCTGTTAGAGCAACATGCAGGGCGATGTCTGTCTAGACAGACAATCCGCAACGCTACTCTAACCGCTTGCCACCTACTCCAGGAGCTATCCAGATATAGATGCGAGATAGATTCGCGAGATAGATTTGGTGGATAGGATCATCCACATTGGCGCTCCAGATTGGCGCGTGTACACCAGCAGACCATAGAATTCGGTAATCTTCCTACTGATTAGCCACTTGCCTTGCCGTACACTTCAGGCAGCCAATTTCCAGATTCTCCCATTCTGCCTTGGCCGGCTAGATGGCGCAGGTTTGTAGCCCAGCGTTGGCATCCGAGCGATCAGGGCGTCCGCATCGTTGATAGCGCCGAATCAGCGTTCCCTCCAAACGCCCGACCATCGGTAGGCAAGCGGTAAGCCACAGCCGGTCGAGGGTTGACGTAATTTGGGAGCTATCATTCGGGAGATAGACGATCTACCATGCTCAAAGACTCTGTGCTCGACGTGAGTCGCCGGGGGCGGAAGTCGGCCATGCATCCCCCGATCCACGCGTTGCTTTTCGACCTGGATGGTGTGATCACCGACACAGCCGAATATCACTACCGGGCCTGGAAGAAACTCGCCGACGAAGAGGGTATCCCTTTCAGCCGCCAAGATAATGAGCAGCTCCGGGGGGTCTCACGCCGGGAATCGCTCAACCGTCTGTTGAAAGGCCGGGAGATTGACGAGGAGACTGCCCAGACCTGGATGGCGCGCAAGAACAGCTATTACCGGGAGATGATCGAGACGATCTCGCAGAAGGATTTGTTGCCTGGTGCGGCGGAGCTGCTGGCCCAAGCGCGCGCGGCAGGGCTAAGAATCGCCCTTGTCTCTGCCAGCCGTAACGCGCCCGAGGTGGTCGAGCGTCTGGGCATTGCCGCTCTCTTCGATGTGATTGCGACTGGCGGCGATGTCGTCCGCCAGAAGCCGTCGCCGGACCTCTTCCTCTACGCGGCCGAGCAACTGGACGTGGCGCCGGGACAATGTCTGGTGGTCGAGGACGCCGAGTCGGGGATCGAGGCGGCCAGGGCTGCGGGCATGGTCTCGGTGGGTTTGGGGCCAGCGGAGCGCGTCGGATACGCCGATCTGGTCTTGCCCAGCCTCGAAGGGGTGCAGGTGGATGACCTGCTGCGCGCTGCTGCGTGGCGCGTTACCGAGAACTATTTCGACCCCAGCCAACAATATTACCGCGAGACGATCTTTACCATCGGCAACGGCTACCTGGGCGCCCGCGGCACCTTTGAAGAAGGATACCCGGACCACCGGCAGGCGACCCTGATCCACGGCATCTGGGATGACGCTCCCCTCGTCTACACCGAGCTGGTGAACGCCTTCGACTGGACAACCCTGGATATCTGGGTCAACGGCCAGCCTTTCCGCATGGACCGCGGGACGATCAGCCACTATGTCCGCCATCTCGATATGAAGACCGGCGAGCTACATCGCCGTCTGCGCTGGACGCCCAGCGGCGGCCCGACCGTCGAGCTGAGGTTCACCCGCTTTGCTGCTCTGGATAATCCCCATGCGCTGGCCGTCCGCGTCCAGGTGATAGCGCTCGATGAGCCGGCGACAGTGGTGGTGCGCGCCCGCCTAGACGGCCATGTGGAAAATGAAGGGCTGCTCCACTGGCGCCAGATGGAGCAGTGGGAGGAACGCGGCACCGTTTACCTGCGCGCCCGCACCCGCCGCGATGAGCACGCCGTCATCGAGGCCATGCGGGTGGCGCAGGCGGGCGCTGTCGCCGACATCCGCTATGCTGACTGCCCGCGCTCACCGGGCATGCAATTGGAAGCCGCCCTGGAGCCAGGCCAACGCTGGACGGTGGACAAGCTCGTAGCCGTCTATACCGACCGGGATGGCGTTGACATGGACGCGGCTGCCGGTGAGGAGATCGAGGCGCTGGCGAGGATGGGGTTCGACCGATTGCAGGCGAACAACCGCGCCGCCTGGGCCGCATTCTGGAACGACAGTGATGTGATCATCGAAGGCGATGATGAGGCGCAGCAGGCCATCCGCCATGCTCTGTTCCAGCTACGCATCGCCGCCCCAAGCCACGATGAGCGGGTCAGCATTGGCGCCAAGTCCCTCAGCGGCTTCGGCTACCGAGGCCATGTCTTCTGGGACACCGAAATCTTCATGCTGCCCTTCTTCACCTTCACCCAGCCGAAGCTGGCCCGCAACTTGTTGATGTATCGCTGGCATACCCTGCCCGGCGCCCGGCGCAAGGCGAGCGCTGGGGGCTTCGAGGGCGCACAGTATGCCTGGGAAAGCGCCGAGACCGGCGACGAAGTGACGCCGCGGTGGGTTCTGCCTCCCCTGGAGGGCATCCGCTGGCCGGCCGGCGACACCCGCTTGATCCGCATCTGGTGTGGCGACATTGAAATACACATCAGCGCCGACATCGCCTATGCCATCTGGCAATACTGGCAAGTGACGGGCGACGATGCCTTTATGCGCAACTACGGCGCCCAAATCCTGCTGGAAACTGCGCGTTTCTGGGAAAGCCGGGTGGAGCCTGACGCGCACGAACCGGGCTATTATTCTATCTCGGATGTTATCGGCCCAGACGAGTACCACGAGCATGTGGACAACAACGCCTTCACCAACCGCATGGCGGCCTGGCACTTACAGCGGGCGCTGGAGGTCCTGGGCTGGCTGGAGAATAACGCGCCGCAGCGCGCCGATGAGCTGAAGATCGATCTGAATCTGTCCGTGGAGCGGCTGGCCCGCTGGCGCTCCATCAGCGACAACCTGCTGGTTCTGCACAACGCTGAGACCGGCCTGATCGAACAGTTCAAGGGCTTTTTTGAGCTGGCCGAAGTCGAATGGGAGCGATACGAGGGGCGAACTACCTCCATGCAGAGCCTGTTGGGCATGGAGGGGACGAACGCCCGCCAGGTGCTCAAGCAGCCCGATGTCATCCTGCTGCTTTGCCTGCTGCAAGACCAATATGGCAAAAAGGAATGGCAAGCGAACTGGGATTACTACGTCCCGCGCACAGACCACACCTATGGCTCCTCCTTGGGGCCTGCTATCCACGCCTGGGCGGCGTGCATTATGGACCAGCCGGAGTTGGCCTATGACTTCTTTATGCTGGCGGCCCGGGCCGACATTGACGATGTGCGCGGCAATGCCGGGGATGGCATTCATGCCGCCTCGGCAGGGGGAATTTGGCAGGCTGCCGTCTTTGGCTTTGGTGGGCTGCGCATCCACGGCAACGAGTACACCGTAACCCCCCGCCTGCCTGCTCACTGGCGGCGGCTGGCCTTTAAGTTCTACCTGTGCGGCCAGCAGCACCAGGTAGACCTGCGCAACGACTGAGTGAGCCGCCGCTTCAGAGAGCGGGAGCCTGCACGCTGGGGCGCGCTATCCGGCCAGGCTCGCCCTTTCCTATCCACTGTTCTGGCGTCCAGTCGTCGTATCGCATAAGTTATGCAAAGGAAAGGAACCATGAGAACCGTTCACAAGCCCTTATTGCTAACACTGTTGCTGATAGCTGCTCTGCTTCTGGCGGCCTGTCCACAGGCTGGCCCCGCAGATGTGGAGGCGCCCGCAGCCGGAGAGCAGGCCACAGGAGAAGGCGCCGCCGGAGAGGAACCGGCAGAAGGCGCAGAAGCAGCGACGGAAGAACCGGCAGCGGAAGAAGCCGCCGCAGGCGAGGCCGCCCCAGGCGTCATCAATCTCCAGTTGATGGGCTGGGCCAGCTCCGAGGCTGAGAATACCCGGTTACAGGAAGTGGTAGACCAGTTCAACGAAACCCGTGAAGACATTCAAGCCACCCTTAACCTGGTTCCCCAGTACGACGAGCGGCTCCAGACCAGCCTGGCCGGCGGCAGCCCGCCCGATGTCTTCTACATTGATAGCGTGCGCCTGCCCGATCTCGTCAGCGCCGGCGCGCTGGAGCCGTATGAGCCGCACGCGCTCGACCCGGATGATTTCTACCCCAGCCTGCGCGACGCCTTTACCCTAGAGGGAACCTTCTGGTGCCCGCCCAAAGACTTCAGCACCCTCGCCCTGGTCTACAACCCGGCCCTCTTTGAGCAAGCCGGCGTCGAGCCGCCCACAGCCGAATGGACCTGGGAGGACTTACAGGCCGCGGCAACGGCCATCTCCGAGAATGTGGATGGTGTCTATGGCCTGGTGCTCCCTCCCGATCTTGCTCGTTTCATCGCCTTCCTCTACCAGGCCGGCGGCTCCATCGCCAATGAGGACTTCAGCGCGATCACCATCAACAGCGAGGAGGCGCTGGCCGCGCTCAACTTCTACGTCAATCTGGTGCTGGATGGCGCCGCCGCCACGCCGCCCGATCTGGACAGCGGTTGGGCCGGCGAGGCATTCGGCAAGGGGTTGGCGGCCATGGCCGTCGAGGGAAACTGGATCGTACCCTACCTGGAGGACACCTTCCCCGACCTGGAATGGGGCGTGGTCGAGCTGCCTGAAGGGCCGGCGGGCCATGCGACCATGGCCTTTACCGTCTGCTATGGCGTGCCCGCCGCGATCAGCGACGAGCGGAAGGCCGCCGCTTTCGAGTTGGTCAACTTCTTGACCGGCCCTGAAGGGATGCAAGCGTGGACTGACTTGGGGCTAGCCATGCCCACTCGCCAGAGCCTGCGCGACCACTGGCTCGAACAATTCCCCGATCTACAGCCCTTCCTGGACAGCGCCGAATTCGCCCATCCGTGGCAGTTCCGCCCTGGTTTCCAGGACTTTATTGACGCCTTCAACGCCAGTCTAGAGCAGGCGCTCACCGGCGCTGTGCTGCCCGAAGACGTGCTGGCCGAGGCCGAGCAGGTTGGAAACGACGTACTCGGACGGTAGACGGCCCAGGAAATCAAGAGGTGGGGAGCGAGGACACGCAATCGAATTTCCTCGGCTCCCCACTCCCTGCCGCGGCGCCTGCAATTCCTGATATAACCATTCCTGATATAAGAGGTGTAGCCGTGGCAACCGGTATCCGACAACAAGACCGCGAGGACGCTATCGCCGGTTGGCTCTTCATGGCGCCAGCCTTGATCGTGCTTGGTCTCTTTCTGGCAGCGCCCATCCTCTTTGCCGCCTACTACAGCCTCACCGACTGGAACGGCATCAGCCCGCCCGCCGAAGCCAATTACATCGGGTTTAACAACTATGCCCAGCTCCTGGTCGTTGATGGCATCCGCCAGGCCGACTTCTTCAGGGCGCTGAAGAACACGACCTATTTTGCCCTGGGCGTGGTGCCGCTGCAGACGGCAATCGCCCTCTGCCTGGCTGTGATCATCAACCAGCGCGGCCTGCGCTTCAGAGACTTTTTCCGCACAGCCTACTACTTTCCGGCCATCACCTCGTCCATCGCCATCAGCATGGTCTTTCTCTTTCTCTACCAGCGGGGCGGGCTGATCAACCAGGTATTGGAGGCGATTACCTTTGGCGCCTGGGAACCCATTGCCTGGGTGGACACCCCCGATGGGCTGATCCACCTTCTCTTGGGCGGGCTGGGCGTCACCCTGCGCGGCGGCCCCGAATTCTTACGCGCCGAAGTGCTGGGCTTGACGGTCTGGGATTGGATCAGCGGGCCGAGCGTCGCCCTCACGGCCATTATGTTGATGAACATCTGGACCACCATCGGCACCATGATGATCATCTTTCTGGCCGCGCTGCAAGACATTCCCTACTTTGTCTATGAGGCGGCCCAGATGGACGGCGCCAACGCCTGGCAAATCTTCACCAACGTCACCCTGCCGCTGCTGCGCCCCACCCTGTTCTTCGTCATCACCCTGGGCCTCATCGGCACCTACCAGGTCTTTGACCAGGTCTATGTCATGACTGCCGGCGGGCCGGCCAAGACTACCTTGACCATGGCCTACATCGTCTACCGCAACGGTTTCCGCAACAGCGAGATGGGATTAGGGTTGGCGACAGCCGTTCTGCTCTTCATCATCATCTTCGTCTTGACGCTGCTCCAGCGGCGCATCACCCGCACGCAGGAGTAAAGGCAGCCCCGGGGAGCCACAGAGATGGCAACAACCACAGCATCAGGGCGAGTTATCCGCCGGCGCGAGGAGTCACAGCTTCTCTGGTCGCGTGTGCGCCGGTTTCTCTCCTATGCGCTGCTCTTCTTGCTCGCGCTGGCCTTCCTCTATCCGTTCTATCTCTCGGTGATTACCAGCTTCCGCACCTTGCCCGCGATTGCCGCCGAGCCGGTGGTGATCTGGCCGGAGAGTTGGACCCTGGAGGCGTATGAGCGCATGGAGAGTCTCAACGTGCCGCGCTGGGTCTTCAACAGCGCGCTTGTCGCCGTCGTCGTCACCGTCGGCAATCTGATCTTTGCCAGCATGGCCGGCTATGCGCTGGCGCGCATCCCCTTTCCGGGGCGCAACGTCCTTTTCCTGGGCGTCCTCGGCACCATGATGATTCCGGGCATTGTGTTGCTCATCCCCCGCTTTATCATTTACCGGATGTTCGGTATGATTGATACGTACTGGGGGCTGATCCTGCCCTTGCTGGTGCTGCCCTTCAGCGTCTTTTTGATGCGGCAGTTTCTGGAGGCGATCCCGGCGGAGCTGGAAGAAGCGGCGCGCATAGATGGGGCTAATCGCCTGCAAATGTTCTTCATCGTGGTGTTGCCCCTGGCCCGCTCCGCCTTAATCGCCCTGACGATCTTCACCTTCCAAGGCAACTGGAACGAGTTCATGAACCCGTTGGTGGTGATCAGTACACGCCAGGAGCTATATACGCTGCCGCTAGGGTTGGCGTTTCTGCGCGGCGGCATCGGCGAGAACTTGCAATGGAACGCCATCCTGGCCGGTTCGATGGTCACGACCCTGCCGATGGCGCTGATCTTCATCTTCTTCCAACGTTACTTTATTGAAGGCATCAGCTATAGCGGATTAAAGGGCTAGCAAGCAGATGGCGTTATACACCTTTCCCGCCAACTTTGTCTGGGGCGCGGCGACCTCGTCCTATCAAATCGAAGGCGCATGGCAAGAGGACGGCAAGAGCGAGTCCATTTGGGACCGCTTCACCCATACCCCCGGCAAGATCATAGACGGCTCCACCGGCGATGTGGCCTGCGACCATTACCACCGCTGGCAGGAGGACATCGCCCTGATGAAGGAGCTAGGGCTGCAAGGCTACCGCTTCTCCATCGCCTGGCCGCGCATCCTGCCCCAAGGCCGCGGCCAAGTCAACCAGAAGGGGCTGGATTTCTACCATCGTTTGGTGGATGGGCTGCTCCAGGCCGGCATCGCCCCCTTTGCCACCCTCTACCACTGGGACCTGCCCCAAACGCTCCAGGATCAGGGCGGCTGGCCCCATCGCGCCACAGCGGAAGCCTTTATTGAGTACAGCGATGTGGTCTCCCGCGCCCTGGGCGACCGGGTCAAGCACTGGATGACCATCAATGAGCCGTGGTGTGTCTCCATGCTCAGCCACCAGATCGGCGAGCACGCCCCCGGCTGGCGCAACTGGCCGGCGGCGCTGGCGGCCGCGCATCATGTGCTGCTGGCCCACGGTTGGGCCGTGCCGGTGCTACGCGCCAATAGCCCCCAGGCCGAGGTGGGCATTGTGCTCAACTTTTCCTGGATCGACGCGGCCTCGCCCAGCGCCGCCGACGCAGACGCCGCCCGCTTCGCCGATGGCTACGGCAACCGCTGGTTTGTAGACCCGGTCTATGGCCGCGGATATCCCGCCGACATGGTGGCGGACTATATCGCCCTGCGCCATTTGCCGCGCGGACTGGACTTTGTGCAGCCGGGGGATATGAAAGCCATCGCCGCCCACACAGACTTCCTGGGCGTCAACTATTACACCCGCCATGTGGCGCGCAATGAGCAGGCCGCCGCCAATCTGCCGCCGACGGTGACGCCCGCGCCGCCGTCGGCGCATACGGAGATGGGGTGGGAGATTTACCCGGAGGGGCTATACAAGCTGCTGGCGCGGCTCTGGTTCGACTACCAAATGCCCAAGCTCTATGTGACCGAGAACGGCTGTAGCTACAGCGACGGGCCTGGCCCCGACGGGCGCATCCACGACCAGCGGCGCATTGCCTATCTGCGCGAGCACCTGGCCGCCTGTCACCGAGCGATCCAGGCCGGCGTCCCTTTGGCGGGCTATTTCCAATGGTCGTTCATGGATAACTTCGAGTGGGCCAAGGGCTACACCCAGCGCTTCGGCATGGTGTGGGTGGACTACACCACCCAGCAGCGCATCCCCAAGGAGAGCGCCTACTGGTACAGAGAGGCCATTGCCCGCAATGCGGTAGAGGCTTGAGCGGGGTGCGCGCAGGGGCCGGAGACCGAAGCCGGCAGCATGTTACGGCTCCGGCCCCATGATCTGCGCCAGCAGCTCAACCGGATCGGGAAGCTCCTCTTGCCAGAGCCAGTTGGTATCCAGCCAGAAGTTGGGCAATATAGTCGAGCGATAGATGCCGGCGCTGTCCAGCGGCACCGGGCGGTACTTGCCTTGCGCATCCAACACCCAGAAATCGGCGCGCTCTAGACCTGGCCGCGGGTCAATGATCCAATACTCGCGCACGCCGGCCTGCTGATACTCGTCAAACTTCTCGGCGCGGTCTCGCCCGGCGCTCTCCGGGGAGATCACCTCCACCACCAGGTCAGCAGGCCCTTCGATGCGTTTCTCGGTGACGCGGTCGAGGTGCTCATTGCTCACAAACAGCAGGTCCGGCTCGCGCGAGCTTCCCTGCGCCGCTAGCTTCATCTCGAGAGGGGCCATAAAGAACTCGCCTAACCGGCGACGCTTCACAAAGAGGCCCACAAGCACCGAGAGAAACCACACGATTCGTTGATGGCGTGTTGTCGGGGGCATAAAGACAATCGCAACTCCATTGACCCATTCGGCTTGGATAGGATCCTCGAAGGCGGTCAGGTACTCCTCATAACTCATGGGAATCACCTGCTCTTGCCGTGTTTCCAGTGGAAGCGCCATTTGCACCGTTGCCATATCGCTCTCCTTGCTTATGCCGCCGGGCCACTCTGGGGGGCCAACGCCCTATCCTGCCCTGTAATCTGGGCGAAGGCCCAGAGCGGGTTCGGCAGCACATCCAACCAGAGCCAGTTTGTATCAAGCCAAAAACCGGGTAATACCGTCGAGCGATAGACGCCGTCCAGCGCCAACGGCACGGGCCGGTATTTCCCTTGCTCATCTAAGACCCAAAAATCCGCCCGCTCCAGCCCAGGGCGTGGGTCAATCAGCCAATACTCCAGTATACCTGCTTGTTGGTACTCGAAGAACTTCTCATCGCGGTCGCGGGCGCTGCTCTCAGGAGAGACAATCTCAATCGCCAGGTCAGCAGGGCCATGAAGCTGCTGCGCGTCAACCCGGTCCAGGTGTTCCTGGGCCACAAAGAAAATATCTGGCTCGCGCACGCTGTGGGCCAACCGCATCGCCGTCGGCCCGGCGAACAGTTCGCCGAGCCGCAGATAGGCTACATAATTGCCGAGCAGCAGAAAGAGAAAGTTGAACAGGCGCTGGCGGCGAATGTTCGGGGGCATAAAGACGATCGCAACTCCGTTGGCCCATTCGGCGTGGGTAGCGTCGTCGAAGTCAGCCAGGTATTCCTCATAGGTCATCGGAATGACCTGCTCCTGCCGGGCTTCTAAAGGGAGGGTTTTTTGAATGGGTGTCATGCCAGATAGTCCTGCCACTACGCCGGGGTCACGATGCCGGGGCGGCTCAGGACTCAAGCGGGTCCACGCCTTGGGACTGGCCCGGTCCTATCTCTTGCCGGGCGATACCGGCGGAATAGCCGGCCAGCGGCTCGGACTGGGGGCGGC
>DATLZJ010000925.1:0-7330 GCA_035574055.1 Caldilineaceae bacterium | reverse complement strand
CCACCGGCAGGTCGCACAACTGCTTGGCGACCTGAACGGCCAGCCCTAGCTCCTCGACATCGCTGAAGGTCTCGAAGAGCAGCAGGTCTGCGCCTGCCTCCCAGAGAACGCCGATCTGCTCGCGGAAGGCTTCGGCGACCGCCTGGCGCTCCAGCAGATTGTCCCATTCCACCCGTCTGCCGATGGGGCCGACGTTGCCGGCGATAAAGAGCGCGCGGCCCGTCACCTCGCGCACGTCGCGCACCAACCGCACCGCCTTGAAGTTCAACTCGCGCACCTTCTCTTCCAGGCCGTAGTGGGCCAGCCGGAAACGATTGGCGCCAAAGGTGTGGGTGGTGATCACATCGGCGCCCGCGGTGGCATAGGCCTGGTGGATGCCCGTGACCCAACCGGGCCGCTCAACCACAAGCTGCTCCAGACATTGCTCGCTGCTGGCGCCGCGCGCAAAGAGCATGGTGCCCATTGCGCCATCGCCAAGCAGGGGTTGCTCGCGCAGCCGTTGCAGAAATGGGTTCATCGTGATCGGTCCCTTCAGGTGAGCAGAGCCGGATGGGGTTCAAGACCCCTGTCCCCGTAGCGTCTATCGGGTACGCTGAGTTATACCATTATCTGGTCTTTTGGGGTAAAATCGTCAGATGCCCATTCGAGGGCCATGGTTTCGACAGGCGAGCTAGGTGTATGACCGAACAGACAACGGATTTCTTGCCCCCACGCCCTCCCATCGGGCCTGTGCCCGGCGTGCAGCCCGTCTCTTCGTGGGAGACCGATCCCACCATCGTCCGTGTGCGCCAGGTGGTGCAGGGGGACCTGGCGATTGACTCCATCCAGACGCCATCCGACCCGGCGCGCGAGGGGGTATTGGTCTTGCGCGGCCGGCTGCTCCGGCCCAGCCACGAAGTCTTTGCCGGCTGGGTGGAGCAATTGCGTCCCTTGGGCTATACCCCCCTGCTGCGCCGCGACGGCGAAGAGCAGCCCGACCGGGTGGCGGTGCACCTCATGGCCGGTGTGCCGCCCAAGGCCCACCCGCGGGTCTGGATCAATGTGGTGCTCTTTGTCCTGACGGTCTTGAGCACCCTCTTTGTCGGCTCCCTATATGGCGGAGACTTGGACGGCGTTTCGAGGTTCAGTGACCTGCTGCGACCGGCGAATCTGTTGAGCGGCTGGCCCTTCGCCGCAACCTTGCTTGGCATCCTGGCCGCGCATGAGTTCGGCCACTACTTCATGGCCCGCTACCATCGCGTCGCCGTCACCCTGCCTTATTTCATCCCGATGCCCTTCGGCTTCGGCACACTCGGCGCGTTTATCCAGCTCAAGGAACCGATCCTCGACCGCCGCAAGCTCTTCGACATCGGCGTCGCCGGCCCATTGGCAGGCTTGGTGGTGGCGGTTCCGCTGCTCTTTGTCGGCCTTTCAACTAGCCCGGTGGATGTCCCGCCTACCGGCGTCCCGATCCAACTGGAGGGGAATAGCCTGCTCTACTACTTTGCCAAGATCGCCGTCTTTGGCAGGGCGCTGCCCGACCCGGTGACCGGCGAAGATGTCTTTATGAACCAGGTCACTTTTGCCGCCTGGATCGGCCTGTTGGTCACGGCGCTCAACTTGTTGCCGGTGGGCCAGCTCGACGGCGGCCACACGGTCTATGCCCTCTTTGGCCGGGCCTCGCGCCACATCAACCGCGCCACCATCGCGGCCATGGCAGTGCTCGCGGTAGCCGGGTTGGAGCAAGTTCAGGAGCTTGTACCAGCCCTGAGCGCCATCGGCTTTACGGGCTGGTTCATGTGGTTGATCCTCATCGGCGTCGTGCTCGGCGCGTACCACCCGCCCGCGCTGGACGACGTGACCGAGCTGGACAGCAACCGCCGGCTGATCGGCTACCTCGTCATTCTCTGTTTTGTGGCGACTTTTGTCCCGGTGCCCATGCGTCTGATCACCTGACGCTCGGATGGATTCTTTAGATAAATTCTATAGAGAATCAATTGACCTATGCCCAACACACCCTCGCTCCAAAGCGCCTCGACGCCCACTGCGACTGTCACGGCCCAAGAGGCTACTGCCATGACCCAAGCGCCCGCCCAGCAAGACGCCATGCAACCCACGGTACACCCCACCATGCAGGAGGTGATCTTCAAGCTGCATGAGTACTGGGCGGCGCGCGGCTGTCTGATCGCCCAACCTTACAGTGAAAAGGTCGGCGCGGGCACCATGAACCCGGCCACTGTGCTGCGCGTCCTGGGGCCGGAGCCGTGGAACGTGGCCTATGTGGAGCCATCCTACCGGGCCGACGACGGTCGCTATGCCGAAAACCCCAACCGGATGCAGATGCACCACCAGTATCAGGTCATCCTCAAGCCGGACCCCGGCAACCCCCAAGAGCTGTACTTGGGCAGCCTCGCGGCCATCGGGCTGGACCCCGCCAGGCACGATATTCGCTTTGTCGAGGACAACTGGGAGTCGCCCGCGCTCGGCGCTTGGGGGCTGGGGTGGGAGGTCTGGCTCGACGGCCAGGAGATCACCCAGTTCACCTACTTTCAGCAGGCGGGCGGGATGCCGCTGGACCCGGTGAGCGTCGAGATTACCTACGGGCTGGACCGCATCGTGATGTACCTGCAAAACAAGCGCGAGGTCTGGGACGTACAGGTGGACGAAACCCACACCTTCGCCCAACTCTATAAGACGCCGGAGATCGAGCATTGCGTCTACAACTTCGAGCTGGCCAACGTCGAACGGCTCAAGATGCTCTTCGAGATCTACCAGGCGGAGGCCGCAGCCTGTATCGAACGCGGGCTGGTCATCCCGGCCCATGACTATGTGCTGCGCCAGAGCCACACCTTCAACCTGCTGGATGCGCGCGGGGCCATCGGCGTCACCGAGCGGGCCAAGTTCTTCGCGACCATGCGCAACCAGGCGCGCGCCATCGCCGAGCTGTATATCCAGCAGCGCGCCCGCGCGGAGTATCCGTGGCTGCCCGATGCAGCCGGCGCCCCTTCGGCGGTTGCGTCTCGCCCCACCACGCCGGACAATCTGCCGGTGGTGGATGCGCCCCAAGACTTCGTGCTGGAGCTAGGCTCCGAAGAGCTGCCCGCCGCCGATGTCGTAGACGGCATCGCCCAAATTCAAGCACAGCTGCGCGAGCTGCTGGAGCGCTACCGCTTAAGCTACCGGGGGCTGCGCGTCACCGGCACCCCGCGCCGGCTGGTGGCTTATGTGGAGGGGATGGCCCCGCGCCAAGCGGACGAAGTTATGGAAAAGCGCGGCCCGGCCCTCGACCGCGCCTATGACAGCCTCGGCGCGCCGACCAAGGCCGCCGAAGGCTTTGCCCGCAGCCAGGGGGTTGATGTACGCGAGCTGGTCAGCCGGGAAGGCTATGTCTACGCGGTGAAACGCGTGACCGGCCAGCCGGCGCCGGCGGTGCTGCCTGCGTTGTGCCGGGAATTGCTGGAAAGCCTGCGCTGGGGCAAGACGATGCGCTGGAACGCCAGCGGCGCGCTCTATCCCCGGCCCTTGCGCTGGATCGTGGCCCTCTATGGCGAGCATCCGGTCATCTTTGACTATGCCGGCGTAACCAGCGGGACGACCAGCCGCGGCCCGCGCTTTGCCGACGCCGCCGCCGGCCTGGCCCCCGGCGACTTCACCACCTTCCAGATCAACGCCGCCGCCGATTACTTCAACGCCGTCGCCGCGCAGGGCATTGTCATTGACCGGGCCGAACGGCGGGCGCTGGTGCGCCGCCAGGTGGAGACAACCGCAGCGCGCGCCGGTGGGATGACGCCGGAGGACGACGCGCTGCTGGACGAGGTGACGGACCTGGTCGAAGCGCCCCAGGCGCTTTTGGGCCACTTTGATGAACGCTCGCTGGACCTGCCGGAGCCGGTGCTGGTCGGCGTGATGAAGAAGCACCAACGCTACTTCCCCGTGCTGCGCGAGGGCCGGCTGCTGCCCGCCTTCATCACCGTCGCCAACGCGACCAACCTGGTTCACCCGGAGGTCGTCATCGCCGGCAACGAGGGGGTGATCCGCGCCCGCTACGCCGACGCCGCCTTCTTCTACCGCCATGACACCGAACGAAGCCTGGAAAGCTTTACCCCACGCCTGGCGACCCTCACCTTTCATGAGAAGCTCGGCTCCATGCTGGACAAAGTGAAGCGGCTGGAGCAGCTCGCACCCCAGGTCGCGGCCATGCTGGGGGCCGGCCCCGAGGAGATCGCCACAGTCACCCGCGCCGCAGTCCTTTGCAAGTCGGACCTGGTGACCGCGATGGTGGTCGAGATGACCAGCCTCCAGGGCATCATGGGCGAAATCTACGCCCGCCGGAGCGGTGAGCCGGAGGCGGTCGCCCAGGCGATTCGCGAGCACTACCTGCCCCGCTATGCCGGCGACGCCAATCCGCAGTCGCTGCCCGGCCTGGCCCTGAGCCTGGCCGACAAGCTGGACAGCCTCTCCGGTCTCTTTGCCGTCGGCGCCATCCCCAGCGGCAGCGCCGACCCCTTTGGCCTGCGCCGCGCCGCGCTGGGCTTAGTCAACAACCTGCTCGCCGCCGAGGCCGATTTCAGCCTCATTGCCGGGCTGCACGCGGCCGGCGCGCTCCAGCCGGTGCCGGTGGACAGCGACGCCAACCGCGAAACCTCGGCCTTTATCATCCGCCGGCTCCAGGGCATCCTGCTGGAAGCGGGTTTTGCCCATGATGTGGTAGAGGCCGTGCTGATGGTGCGTGGGGACAACCCCATCGCCGCTTATCGGGCCTGTAAGGCGCTGCAAGCCCTGGTCGAGGCGCCTTGGTGGCCGCGCGTCTTCACCGCCTATGCCCGCTGCGCCCGCATCACCCGCGGGCTAGAGGAGCGGCTGCTGCTCCAGCCTGAGGTGTATCGGGAGCCTGTCGAGCATGAGCTGCATCATGCCTATCGCGCCGCGGCCCGCAAGCTGGATGAGAGCGACGAGCCGGCGACCGTGCTAGGCGAGGCGCTGGCCGCGCTGGAAGCGCCCATCAACGCCTACTTTGAGAAGGTACTGGTCAACGCCGAGGAGCCGGCGCTGCGCCAGGCGCGCCTGGCGCTGGTCCAGCACATCGCCGCGCTGCCGAGCGGCGTCGCCGATTTGAGCCGGCTCCAGGGCTTTTAACACGTCAGCGAATCAAGCGATCCAGTGGCCCGCACGGACCTATTCTGCCGGCGATATCGTAGGTGCGCTATGCTAGCGCACGCTCTGGCCTGTGCGGTAGGATACCGCACCTACAATACCGTGGTGGCATCGTAGGTGCGCTATGCTAGCGCACGCCCTCGCCTGATACATCTGTGCGGCAGGATGCCGCACCTACGGAACTGCTACTACGGAAGTGCTACACCGCCGGCTGGATGTTCTGGTTCACGCGGAAGAGGTTGGTCGGGTCATATTTGTTCTTGACCGTAACCAAGCGCGCGTAGTTCGTCCGGTAGGCGGCCCGCACCCGGTCTTGTCCTTCGCCTTCGCTCAGAAAATTGACGTAGACGCCGCCGGTGGAGAAGGGAAGCATGGCCGACCAGAAGGCGCGGGTCCATTCGATGTGGCGTGGCGCTTCGTCCGGCTCCGCCCACTGGGTGGCGATGTTGAGGACATAGGCGGCGTCCCGATTGCCGGCGGCGTTCGCATCTTCGGCCATCCGGCCCATGGCGCCGCCGAGCTGGAAGATCACCACATTGGTCAGCGGCGAGGTGATCGTGCGCGCATGGGCGATGATCATGTTGATGGCGTCCTCGCGGAGCGCGGGCAGGTACTCCGACTTCCAATAGTACTGGCGGCCCGGCGGCAAGCTAGCGTCCAGAAACCTCTGGTGGACGGTGTAGGGCTTGGGACCGATGGTGTCCAGCAGGGGGCGCCCAAAGTCCCTGAGGGGGCGCAGGATTGCTTCACCATCGGCGATGTTGCCGGTGTAACAGACGGCAATGCCGACGACGGGCGCGCCGTGCAGCTCTTTGGGCAGGATCGGCAAGGCCGGGGCCAGGCGCAGCGAGGCCAGCGTCCCCAGCTCATCGGGAGCCGCCTCGCTGAAGGCGCGATAGAAGCGCAGCACTTCCTCCGCCTGCGCCATCGGGTAGAGGATCAGGCCGGCAACGACGGTTGGGCCAAGTGGGTGCAGCCGGTAATGGAAGCCTGTGGCGACGCCAAAGTTGCCGCCGCCCCCGCGTACCGCCCAGAACAGATCGGCATGTTCCTCTTCGCTGGCCGTCAGGTAACGCCCATCGGCAGTCACGATCTCTACAGCCAGCAAGTTATCGCACGTGTAGCCGTGTTTGCGCGAAAACCAGCCGAAGCCGCCGCCCAGGGTCAGGCCGGCGATGCCGGTTGTCGAGACGAAGCCGCCCGGCGTCGCCAGCCCGAAGAGCTGGGTCTCGCGGTCTAATTCTCCCCAGACAACCCCCGGCTGCGCCCAGGCTGTCCGCGCAGCGGGGTCTACCCGAATCCCCTTGAGGCCCGACAGATCGAGCATCAGCCCCCCGTCGCAGACGGCCAGCCCGGCGACATTATGCCCCCCGCCGCGCATCGCCAGCAGCAGGTCGTGGGCGCGGGCAAAGTTGACAGACTCGACCACATCGGCGACTCCGGTCGGGCGGACGATCAGGGCGGGCCGCCGGTCTATCATGCCGTTCCAGAGGCGGCGCGCCGGTTCATAGCCCTCCTGCCCCGGAAGGATTAACGGGCCACGCAGGCGACCGGCCAATTCCTGAATGGCTGATTCATCCACGGTCTGTCCGGCGCGCAGCGCGCCATGTACTTCCTGAGCGAGCTGATGGGTTGTCATCAAGGGTTCCTCCTTTGGTGGGGCAGGCCCTGTACCTGCCCTGATCCTGTGCCTATTTTCCCCTGGGCATCCCCTATGGATGCCCTTACTCCAGCAGGGCGCTTACAGTGGATGCTCCTGCCTCACGAAACTGAAGCCGGTTGACCTTGCCGCCGATGCAGCGGCCCTGAAGCAGGCCCTGCTCGATGGCCGAGCGGTAATGGATGCCGCCGTAGAGCCGGGAGATGGCGGCCTCGTTGGCGGCTTCGGCGAAGGAGCCAAAGGTGCGGGGCGCATAGCCCAAAGCATCATGGGTGTGGTCCACAAAGGCATAATCTTGGCCGAACAGCTCTGTCAGCACCGCCGCCGCCGCCGCCGACTGCACCGAATGGCCGGAGGTGTATTCTGGGAAGGGGGGCGTGGTGACCGGGTCGGTGATCTCCGGCGTGTTCCAGGTGGGGTCAATCACCTGCTGGATGTAGGTGAGGGGGCGGAGCACATTGTAGACATACTTGGTGTGCCAGCAGGTGATGAAGGCGTCGGCCAGGGCGATGCCCAGCTTGGCGTAGGCTTCGGCGG
>DATLZJ010000924.1:0-7059 GCA_035574055.1 Caldilineaceae bacterium | reverse complement strand
CGGTATCGCTATAAGATGATCGAGCCGCTCACCATTGAGGTCACCAACCTGACGAGCCAGTCGCCGGTGACCATTACGGTGATGATCAGCCGTACCTATGTGGAGCAGTTCTCCACTGTGAGCTTCACCCCCCAACCGAGCGAGATCACACCTGAGAATTATGTGGTGGAAGTCGCCAATGTGCCAGCGGGCGCCACCCGCTATGTGGACATAGAGCTGCAGGCAGAGCGATATTGGCGGCACCCTGGCGGCATCGCAGCTGCGATAGCGGGCGCGCCGCCGGTCCAGACCTCGATCAGCACTTGGGTCTTTCCGTAAGGAGCGCAGCGATGGAGACGGTGATCCGGGTCTTGATTATCTATCTCTTTCTCATGGTGGGGCTGCGCCTTCTGGGCAAGCGTGAGTTCGGTCAAATGTCGCCCCTGGAGTTGTTGACCCTGCTGATCATTCCGGAGATGGTCTCCCAGGCGCTGGTTCGCGAGGATTTTTCATTGACCAATGCACTGGTCGGTGTCAGCACACTCTTTGGGTTGACCTTCCTGACCTCCATGCTTCTACACCGCAGCAAGCGCGCCGAGGAGCTGATCAGCAGCGCGCCTACCGTGTTGGTCCACCACGGCAAGCTGATCGCCGATCACATGAACAAAGAGCGGGTCTCGCCCGACGAACTGTTCAACGAGCTACACAAGGCAGGCTTCGAGAAGCTGGAGCAGGTGAAGTGGGCCGTGCTGGAGCCGGACGGCCAGATCGCGATCGTGCCCGAAGAACAACGCCAGTCGCAGCAGGCAGCGCCCAGGCAGGCTCAGCGGAAGCCCGCCCGGTAGGGTTGAACCGGCGCAAAAAAACGCCGTCCACGAATGGACGGCGGGTGCAGCTCCGGTGATGGCGTATCTAACGGCGTATCTAGAAGAAGGGCAGCCGCTGGGCGTAGGCCAGGACCGTCTGGTAGGCTGCGGATGGCTCTGCGCCCTCCAAAAAGCCCCCCTCCTCCAGGTCGAGTGGGCGGGGAAGCTCAAGCTGGTCGGCCAAGTCGGGGCAGCAAACCCAGAGCCAGGCCCGCGCCTCCTGTTGCAGCCCCAGGTCATCCTGCTGCAGGGCATCCTCGATAGCCTGCGCGATCATATTCTCCACAGTCGCCTCCAGACTTGTGACTCTCATCATTGCAAAGGGCATCACTCAAAAGGGAATATCCGCTTCGGCCAAAAGCCGTCCCTGGACCGGCGTTGCCTCTAGCTCCGTGTCTTGGTCGGGGCCAAGGAACTTGAGCGTCTGGGCCGTCACCTCCAGGCTGGCCGCCGGCTCGCCCAGCCGGTTGAGATAGGCATGGGGCGGCTTGACCTCGCCGATCACCAGAACCTGCCTGCCTCGGCGCAAGAATTGGGCGGCGACTTCTGCCTGGCGTCGCCAGGCCGTCACCCGGAACCAAGTGGTGGACTCACCCTGCTCGCCGTCCCGGTTCCACTGTTTGTTGACGGCCAGAGAAAAGCTGCACACGGGCACGTTATCCGCCGTGTGGCGCAGCTCCGGGTCATCGCCCAGATGGCCGATCAGGATGATCTGCTGGTACATGATGCTGCCCCTCTAGGGAATCTACAACCAAGCACAAAGGCGCCCCGGCGCTTGGATGCTCCGGGCCGGGGCGCAGCCGGCCTTGTCTAGACTGGTGCCGGCTCAAACAGCTTCCCGCTGGCGCATGAGCTTCTTCATGCCCTCGATCAGCTTCTGAATCTGCTCGCCGCTCAACTCGCCGGTGGTCTTGGCCTGGCCGCCGGAGATGCGCTGGACATTGCGCCGGCAGACAATGTCCCACTGGTCGCCGTAGAGGCTGCGGCCCAGCTCGTCGAACTGGCGGCGCAGCGGCTCCAGCTCGCCATTGCTTGCGCCGTTGGCCGGCTCCTCATCGTGGAACAGCTCGGCCATCTCGGCCTTGGGGTCCGCATGGCGGCGATAGTGCTGCATGAGGATGCCCAAGAGCTTGGCCTTGGCCGGCTCGGTGAACTGGCGGCGCTCCTTGTCATACTCGGCCCAGACCGAGGGCAGCGTGTAGAGATAGCGCCCCAGGCCGAACATGGCGCAGGCCCGCTTGAACGCCTGGGCCTCGGCCACCGTCCCGCTGATCTCGTTGCGCTCGCTGTCGCCATCCGGCTCGCCGGTGCTGGAGCGAGTCACGCCGAAGATGGTCAGGTTGCAGATGATCCGCTCGCCCCAGGGCGTGTAGCTGACGGACCAGTTGGCGCCGCAGACCTCGTCCAGGCGATTTTGATAGGCGCGTACATCGGCATAGGCGAGCGCCAGCGCCTTGTCGCCGCTCTTGGCGACTACGCCCGGCTTCCAAGTAATGTGGGAGGGGTGGAAGGGCTTGCGCAACTCCTCCATTGCCTTGGCGAGGCGCTCCACCGATGTGGCCTGGCTGGTCGTATGTTTTGTATCCTCCGGGCTTGGATGCCCGGTGGTTGTAGCTTCGCTCTTCGTATTCTCGGTATTCATCTTTTCGGCATTCATCTTTTCAGCGCCCGCCTTCTTAAGGCTTGCCTTTGGACGGCCCTTCTTTTCGCCGCCCGTCATGTCTCCGGTCACGGCCTCTGCCTCTGCCTTCACCGCCGGTGTCTCCGTGCTCATACGCTTGCTCCTTGTGGTGGCTCCCAGCCGCCGGTAAGTAGACTCAATCACAGTCGCTCGATCCGATAGACCCGTGGTCCGGGCTGCTATGAACAGAACCTAATAGAGAAACGGGTGGCGGGCGAAATCCTCGCCGATGGCTTCGTCGTCCAGGGCTTGCAGCTCATCATCATTGAAGCGGACCGTGGGCAGCCGCGTCCCGGCCTCCACCTGGTCCAGGATATGGTTCATAAAGTCAACCTCGCTCATCCCCTCGCCCAGCACCGTTGTCTTGACGGGTGTCTGGGCGCTTCTGGAGGCTGTCGGGTGCCCCTCGGCAGGGGACGCCGTATCTGCGGGACGGGGGAACCGCTGCAGCATGTACTTCATGAACTCCTCGACACTGAGGATGGCGGTGACGATATTGGCCTCTTCGTCGGCGCCGGCCAGCGTCGCCAAGAGGTTTTGCTCGTTGTCCCGAATCTGTTCGAGCACCGCGTTGCGGAAGGCGGCCTCACTCATATTCGTCTCTACAACGGTTGCAACGACAACGGCTGTCGTCATTTCTGTGTCCCTTCTGCACCTCACGAATTTCCCTTGCGCGTACCGGGGTTTGTTCTTCAATTATAACACATATGTTCTATTTTTGTCAACCACCAAACGCGCGAAACGCGCGTTGAACTCTGTTTCCGTGACCACAGAAAACGGAAGAAAACGGAAGAAATTGGGCGGCGCCAGACGCATCGCCGCGCCGCCGCCCGCGCGGATTCATGGTTGACAAAAACCGGTCTTTGCGTTCAGAATAGAATATAGGTTCTACTTTTTGGGCGCACCCCAAATGCACATTTTGCGTCTACTGTTGTAGAGAGTTTCACCCAAGCGCCGCTGCCCCGTGCCAAGCGGCCGAGCGATAGGACGGCCTACGTAGAGGCCAGACTCAGAGGAGAAAGCGTCCATGACTTCCCATAGGCCAGGGCGACCTGCCAAGCCGGCGTCTAAGCGGCGACAGCAGTTGCATATCAGTCTCTATCCAGAGGATATCCGGCGGCTCGACGCACTGACCGACAATCGCAGTGAGTTCCTCCGCCAGTGTATTGCCAAGGCATGGGCCGAGAAGCATGACGGCGAGGTGACGTTGACCGTCAAGCTGCCCAGGCGGCTGCTTCATGGCCTGCTGACCACCGCATCGGTCGCCGCGCCGCCGCAACATGCCGGCGCGCTCCAGGCGCTTGTTGACCAGGTCATCACCGAGGAGGTGGTGGCCGAGGGGATGGCGCGGCCGGGGACAGCCGATCAGGGGATCAGTGTAGGACAGGACAACGAAGAGAACGAAGAAGAGAACGAAGAAGAGAACGAGGAAGAGAACGAGGAAGGGGTGAATGCAGCTTCGGGCCTGGCTCTGCTCCGCGCCGGCGGTTGAGCCGTTAGCCCTGCGTCCTGCGTGGCCGCCATATTAGCATTGTCCAGACGCCTACCGCGGTGGGCAGCAGGCTGGCCCAAGCTGCTGCCCACAGCCAAAACGACGGTCGCACCGGGATCACCGCCGCCAACCCCAGCCCGGCCAGCGCGACCAACATGGCCGTGACCCCTACCATCCACACAATGCCGGCGACGCGCTGCCGGCCTGCCCTCGCCTGGCCCGTCGCCGCCGTCAGCGTCGCCAGCAGCCCGCTGCTCACCCACCCCAGCAAGAAAAGATGTAGGATAAAGACGCGCAGTTGAGTACCCGCAGCCCAACGCCAAAGGCCGGGCCACAGCGCCAGCAGCGTCGCCCCTAGATAGACCGCCAGCGCCGCGCCCGCAAACCACACCAAGCGCGGGAGCGCGTGCCGCCGCTGCCACAGCGCAGCCAGGTGGCGCGCCAGCAGCGCCGCCGCGACCCCATTCGCCAGGGCGGCGAGCCAGAGCATGGGCGGTGTGACGACTACCGGCGACATGCCGAGGACAAAGGTTGGCGTCAGGGCGACGGCAAGCCACTGTGACGGTAAGCCTTCCGGCAATGGTCCCTGACGCGCCAGCCCGGCCCAGAGCACGCCCAGCAGGCCCAGGCTGAACCAACCCACAGCAAAGAGATCGAGAAAGAGGTGGAGGAAGGCTTCTTGCAGCAGCGGGCTGGAGAGGTCCAGCGCCACCGTCGCCGCGATGCCGAACGCGCCCAGCGACGACACCACCAGCAGGATCAGCCCCCAGTCCCAGAGTTGGACCGGCAGCGGTCGCGCCGGCAGCCGCCAGGTCGCGCGCACATATAACCCGACAAACAGAAACCAGCCCAACCCGTTCAGCCCCGCGGTGATCGAGCCGAGCGGCAGATCTCGTCCGGCCACGTTTGTCAGGCCATAGCCATTGCTCCAGAAGGCAGGATAGCTCAGGAGCGCCAGGAAGGCGCTGGCGGTCATTTGCGCGCCGGCGCCGCGGGGCAGCCGGCGGCCCGTCAGGATGGGCAGATAGTGCCAGATGAGCGCCATCAGCGCCACCGTCACCCAGCCGAAGTACATGAGGTGGCTGTGGGCGTGGCGCACCGCGTTGTAGTTTTGCGCCCAGGTGGGAAAGCCGGCGACCAGTCCGAAGCGCAACAAGACGCCGGTCGCCGCCGCCAGGGCCAGCGAGACCACGGCGACAAATCCAAACCGGCGGATGAAGGCGGGGGTGTTTACCTGTTCCATCTCTCTAATCCATCGGATAGAGGCTACATCCTCCATCCACCAATAAGACCGAGCCGGTCATGTAGCTCGCCAGGTCGGAGCAAAGGAAGAGGAAGGCGTTCGCCACCGACTCCGGCGGCTGCATGTAGCCCAGGGGAATGGCCTTCTCGGCGCGGGCGCGGTAGCTGGGGTCTGTATCCCATTGGTGTTTGGCCATCCCGACGCCTACAATGCCCGGCGCGATGGCATTGGCGCGGATACCTTTGGGCGCCAGCTCGCGGGCAAAGCCGCGCATGAGGGCCTTCATCCCGGCCTTGCTGGCATTATAGGGCGTGATCTCCGGCCAGGGCACATCCTGCACCCAGGAGGTGGTAAAGAGCAAAAGCCCCGGCGTCTCGGCGGCGAGCCAGCGGCGCACCGCGGCCTGAGCTGTGACAAAGGCCGCGCGTAAGTTGATCGCCATCAGCCGGTCGAAGCGGTCCAGCGGGTATGCCGCCACCGGAAAGGCGTCTACCGTGCCGGCATGGCAGCAGACGATCTGTGGCATCTGCCAGCGCCGGCTGACCTGGTCGAACATGGCTTCGACCGCGGCCGGGTCGTTGGCGTCGGCAGGAAAGTAGGCCACCCGATCGGCAGGCGCGCCGGTTGCAGCCAGTCGAGGCTCCGCCTGCTCCACCGGGAGAATGTCGTTGACGGCAACGCGCGCGCCGTGAGCCGCCAGGGTGGCGACGATCACCTGGCCGATGGCGCCTGCGCCGCCTGTGATCAAGATGGTCTTGCCGGAAAGGTCGAGTACGCTCATGCGCGGCTCCTTTCTAAGCGCCGGTCATAGGGTTCAATCACAGCGATCCGGGCCGGTCGGCCAGCAGATAGGCTGCCAGCCAGCCGCCGGCCAGGCCAAAGAGATGGCCCAGCCAGGAGACGCCCGCTTGGCCCGGCAGGACGCCCCAGATCATGCCGCCGTAAAGCGCGGTCGCCACCACCGCCAGTGCCAGGGCGGTCAAGCTGCGCTCATAGTAGGCGCGCGCCAGCAGATAGCCCAGAAAGCCGAAGATCACGCCGCTGGCCCCCAGGTGAATGGTGCGCGCCCCGCCAAAGAGCCAGATGCCCAACCCGCTCACCAGCGCCGCGACGAACGCGACCAGAAAAAAGTCCAGGGTACGGCGGAGCATGACCAGCCACCCCAGGATGAGCAGGGGCAAGGTGTTGGCGATGAGATGGCCAAAGCCGACGTGAAAGAGGGGTGCGATCAGGAGATGGCCCAACCCCTGCCAGGTGCGGGGGCGAATGCCGTAGGCGTCCAGCCCACCGCGCCAGAGAAGCAAGTCGGCGATCTCCAGCAGCCAGAGCAGCGCAGTCACGGCGGCCAAGACGAGCGCATGGGCGGCCAGGCTATTGGCGACGCCGCGCGACGGTTTAGCGGGCACTATCCGGTATTGAGACATCGTGTATTGAGACCTGGCGGCATAGACCTGATCAGGCGTTGGCTCCGGCGCGGTCGAGATGGGCCAATTGGCCGGCCCTCCTCTTTGCGCTACAATGACGGCGCATCTATGTATAGATTGCCATGCGAATAGGTTGCCATGCGAATCATCTACTGTCGAATCGTCCGGTACCAAAGCATCTATTACCAAAACGTCTATTCCCAAAACCTCTATTATGATGCCACAATGACTCTGGGAAGCGCCACAGCCGCGTGCGGCGTCGGGCCGGGAGCCGCTGCTTGGCCTATTCATTGAACGACCTCTTTCGTCCATTACGCGCCGTGATGCGGGTGAATGGCGTGGTGGGCCTGCTGGTGGGCGGCCTGCTGCTCTAC
>DATLZJ010000923.1:0-5187 GCA_035574055.1 Caldilineaceae bacterium | reverse complement strand
CGCTGCCGCGGCGTATCGTTGAGGTGTTCACCTATGCGGCCGTACGCGTCGCCCTGGCGCGCGGCGACCAAGCCGCCGTCGAGGCTTGGTTGGCGACCGCGCCCGACTCGACCTGCGCTCCTGCGCCCGGTGAAGAGCCGTTGCACCTGCTGCTGGCGCGCGTCTGGGCTGCGCGCGGGGCCTACCCCCAGGCGCTCGACCTGCTGGCGCGCTTGCAGCCGGTCGTGGAGGCGCGTGCCATGGGCCGCCTTGCGCTGGAAACCCAACTCTGCCGGGCCGCGGTCCTGGCCGCCGCCGGCGCACAGGAGGCCGCCGAGCAATTCCTCGCCGTTGCTCTGGCCCAGGCCGCGCCGGAAGGCTTTGTGCGCCTCTTTGTGGAGGAGGGCGAACCGTTGCGCCGGCTGCTGGCCTGCCTACTGCCCCAGCTTGCCGACGACGGACTACGCGCCTATGGGAACCGTCTCCTGGAAGCCTTTCCCCCTTCCCCTCAGCCGGACCCTCAACCGGAGACCCAGAGCGCAGGCGCGCCGGCTGTAGAGCCTCTATCGCCGCGCGAGCTGGAGGTGCTTCGCCTGGTCGCCCGTGGGCTGTCCGACCGTGCCGTGGCCGAACAGCTCGTAGTGGTGACGGGCACGGTCAAACGGCATCTCAGCAACATTTATGACAAGTTGGGCGTGCATAGCCGGACGCAGGCCCTGGCGCGCGCGCGTGCGCTCGGCTGGTTGAAACCGGACGAGTAGCGTTCCTGCCTCGCTCTCCCCTGGCTCTTTCTTCCCGCTCCCCCTCTACTTGATCATCTCAACCGATCGATCATCTCAACTGATATTCCCCATCCGGCCCGTCTGACCCGCGGCGCGCCCTCAAAGCTTAACCGGTAAAAGATCAACCGGTAGATGCATCTTTTGACACTCCCCGCGCGCGCCGGTTGAGGGCTAGACTCCTGGCTCGGTAGATCACGCAGCGTCGCAGATAAGGGACCGGGGCATGTCCAAGCCGACCTACTATGTATTGCGGGTGCGCGAACAGCTTGACCCTCGCTGGACCGACTATTTGGCGGGTCTGGAAATTATCCACGAGGCTGACGGAAATACCACGTTGTTCGGCCCGCTGCCGGACCAAGCTGCGCTCCACGGCGTGCTCGCCATCGTGCGTGATCTGGGGTTGACCTTGATTTCAGTCCAACAAGTTGAGGAAAGGGGCCATCTCCCCGGCTAAGTGTGCGTGTACAGCAGGCCGCTTTCTCCGGCCCTGCCTGTCCGGCTGTAAAGCTTTCTACAGGCCCGCAACCGGCGGGCATTTCTTGCGATGCAGGATCGGATTGGTTCAGAAGGAGGAGTTGATGCACTTTCAGCTTGTGATTGGCAATCCACCCTTGCGCACGGACTGGCAGATACGTCTCTGCGCGCTCTTGACGCTGCTGGTTCTGGCCGCCCAGCCGCTTTTCACTATCTTTCCGCCGGGGCAACTGTGGCAACCGGCGCCCGCCGCGGCGCCGCTCACCCGCCCATCCGCTGAGCCGGCTTCAGGGCAACGCCTGCAGCCGGTTGGCCCGGTTGCGCCCACCGCGCCCCTTCCCTACCCGCTGCCGCCGGAGTTGGTCGGAAAAGCGGAGCTACCCGCCCTGCGGACGTTGGATAGCGCCACCTTCGATATGGGCGACGGTACCTATGCGGTGCTACAGGATGGGCAGCCGCTTCACTATCTGGACGCCGGTGGGGCATGGCAGCGGATTGACCCCACCTTTGTGGCGGAAGCGAACGGCTGGACCAACTACACCAATGCCCTGCACACGGCCCTCACCACCGAGCGCAGTGAGGCGCGCATTACAGCTCACGGGCTGGGTCTAGTCTGGCAGCCGGTGGCGCTCGAGGCATTGGCCGCCGGCCAACGGGCAACGCTGGCCACCATGCGCCCGCGCAGCCAGTCTCGGCCAGGCGAAGCCTATGACGGCGGGCGCATCGTGCGCTATCCCGAAAGCTGGAGCCTGGGCGGTCTACAAGATCAGTGGCAGGCCGGCCCTGGCCGCGTCGAGTACACCATGCAGGTGCCGGAGTTGCCCGATGTGGGCGCGCTCGCGCCGGAGAGCCTCGACCTGCGCGTTCACCTGCGCCTCCTGGCAGGCACACAGCTCTATGCCGGCGACCAGCCGGCGACGCTGCCGCTGGAGACGCGTGGGCCGCTGGCCTTCGTCGCGCCCAACGGCGCCACAGTCGAGCTGATGCCGCCCTATAGCTATGAGCGGGACGACCCTCAGCGCGCCGTCAATGCCGTCTACGTCCTCACCCCGACCGGCCAAGCCGATGTGGTGGAGCTGCGCGTGCGCACGCCGTGGGCGTGGCTGGCCGCGCCCGAACGCCAGTTCCCGGTGATCATTGACCCGCTCTTCCAGGTGCGCGCCGCTACCGAGATCGCCACCGCCCGCTACAACCCGAATCAAGGCTGCACCTTCCTGGACATCCAGCGCGGGGCGGCGACCAACTGGTTGGGCCGCACCGAAGGCTACTGCAACCGCCTGCTGATCCGCTTTGGCATCCCCGTCCTGCCCACCGGCTCGACCATCACCCGCGCCTGGTTGCTGGCCGCGCCCACCGACGCCGTTGGGCGCTTCGGCGCAGCCGGCGCCAACGTCTCCGTCTACCGGATCAACAACGTCTCCACCCGCCAATGGTGGCTGCCGCTTGGCCCCGGCGACTCGGAAGTTGAGCCGACCTATGACCCTACCCCGCTGCCCCAGGACCCCCAGTTCATGGGGATGCTGGCCGGCGGCAAGACCCACCCCATCCTCAAGTGGGATGTCACCGCTGCGGTCAATAGCTGGCTCCACACCGTTTCCACAGGAAACGAAACGCTCTTTGAGAAAAACGGCGGTCTGCTCCTGCGCGCCAGCAACGAGGCCTGCCCCTTTGGCATCGTCTTTGACTCCATGTGCGGCGCGCTGGGCTTTTCCCAACCGGCGGACAACTGGGCTGAAGGCGCAGCCGAGACAGCCCAAAGCGACTCCGCCGACGATCCCTTTTACACCAACGGCTCCGAAAGCGGTGTCCGATTAGTCGTTTTCTACAACGGCCCGACGCTGGCAGAAAACGCGACGGTCACCATCAACCCCCTGGGCGCAGGCAGTATGCCGCCGGGCGGCTATCCCTATTACCAGGTGGACAGCTACGGCGAAGACAGCAGCGACGGCATGAACCACATTTACAACCTGCCGCCGGCGCCCAACAATCGCTGGCAGGCCGTAGCGGTGCGCGGCTTTGGCTCGCCCGCGACGGTCACCCAGAGGGGCAACGACAACAGGGACTATGCTGTCACCTCGGTGCCCAAGGCAGGCGCGCTGCCCCTCGCCCTCTTTGCCCAGGGCAGCGACGAGAGCGCCTTCATCCCGTTCCGCACAGTGGCGACCAATCACGTCTCCTGGCTGCTGCGCAATGGCCGCGGGACACCGCCCAACATCCAGGAGCCGCGCCAACTGCGCATTGGCGGCAATCAGATGGAGCTTCCCCCTGCTGGATATGACATCCGTCTGGTCCCGGAAGTCGAGACGCTGGTCACCACCCTCGCCATCTCCAAGACCACCGTTACCCGCTTCTTTGATACCGAGGACCCTACGGCCGTCTGGAACTTGAACCTTCCGGCCGGCTCCAACACCGAGATCAAGATCGAGTTCGGCGCCTTCAATAGCGGCGACGGTGACAACATCCATGTCTTGGACTTCTACGACCTCGATGACCAATTCGACGCGGTCCTTGTCCACGGACAGCGCCAGCTTGACTGGGCCGGCTCGGACCGCTTCAAGTCAGACCAGGCGCCGGGCGCAACGCCGGGCTATACGGAGCTAGTCCGCCAGCAATCTGGCAACCTCATCCAAGTGCCCAGCTACAACGCGGTCTATTCCGCCGATGTGCAGAATGTGCCCAGCGGCCAGTTTGCGCTGGTGCTCAACTACAACGGGCCGATCCGCCGCGTGGCCGACTATATCCCGCCGCCCACCTTGGCTGCCGCGGGGGAGGTCGAGGCCAGCGCCGATGATCTGACCACCGTTGCCCTGGCCTTCAGAATCTCCATCATCTCCTGCCCTGCCGGGTCATATCCCGACGCCAACGGCAACTGCCGCGCCGTGCGCTGCCCGGCCAACAATGTGAGCGCGGTCAACCGGCGGACGGTCGAAGACCTCATGATCTGGAGCGAAGGTGGATGGAACACGGCCAATGCCAACGCCACCGCCGATACGACCAAGCCCAACGGCCCGGCGCCGCTCATCGGCAAGGCCGACGGTTCAATGCCGACTGTCGCCATTGTCGGCGACATCAGCTACGACAAAGGCCCCAATCCCGACGTGCTCCTCACCACAGGCAACAGCAAGGCTATTCTGTTGAACTGCCCGCCCGGCCAGACTGCGCCGGCCCAAGCCTTTGTCGTCGCCAAGGGCACATGGCAGCGACAGAGCGTAAATAACCAATCGGTTCTGACCTTTGTCACCCTGCCCCCCTTCACCATCCTGCGCTGGCCCTGGCTGGAGCCAGACCGGCAAGACCTCGCCACGACCTACCGGTTCCTCGTCAGGCCGCTCAACGGTACAGCCGGCAACGAAGGCGAGCTGCACCGCCTGCTCGATAGAGATAGCGGCGGCCTGGTCAACCTCCGCTTTACAGTCTCCTGGTCATGGACAGCCGCAGGCTGGCCTTCGCTTGCCGGCGCCATCGCGCCCCGCGGCGATAACCCTGCCCCGCCGGAGATCGCCAGCCTGCTCCTGACCCTGGGCAACCAGATCGAGCTGGACGTGGACGGGCCGCGCGACACCGACCGCTACTTCCGCGCCGTCCGCGCCAAGAGCGCCATCATTGCCCAGAAGCCGGAGCTAGGCGGGGCCAGCCGCCCTGTGCAGGCGGTGATCCTGCCGCGCGCCGTGCCGGCGCCGGAGACCAATGCCCTCTGCTCCGCCTCGTGCATTGACCTGCGCGGGCCGGCAGACACATTGGCCTTCCTCGACCGCCGTTGGGAGATGCCCGATGTGCATACGGACGTGAACGCCGGAACGGTGATGATGAGCGCGCCCGGCAATCTCACCGTCTATAGCACCGACCACCCGACCCTCGCCGGCGGCGCGAACTTCGCCACCTCATACAGCTTCGACGCCTACCAGGCCGAAGTGAGCATCACCAAGGAGAAATGTCTGCCGACCGACACCAA
>DATLZJ010000922.1:0-3457 GCA_035574055.1 Caldilineaceae bacterium | reverse complement strand
CGGTCACCAAAATCTCGCCGGTATAGAGGCCTTGCAGGGTGACGCCGTTGAGCCGGTTGCCGTTGGCGTCCAGGACATGGATGCGCAGCAAGTGCTGCCCGCGGCAGTCGCCGTTCTCCGCTTTGGACCAAAGCCGCTTTGCCACCAGCGCAAAGTGAGGCTTATCGCTGGGCGGTGGCGCAGGCTGCTCTGTGGGCGCCTGTTCCGCAGGGGCCTGCTCGGCAGGCGGCTGCGCCGCGGCGGGCGCTTGGGCAGGCGGCGCCTCGACGACAGGCGCGGGGGTGGGCGTCGGCGGCGGCGCCGGGATGTTGGCGGCGACGGCGACGGCGGAAGTATCGCCCACAGTCTGCACCAGCGGCCCATAGACCCATCCCTGCGCGCCGCTGGGCAACAAGACCTGCCACCAGTCGGCCTGGGGACTCTTGGCAAGAATCTCAGCCTGGTCGCCCGCGTTCATCGCGCCAACAACCGGGTAGGCAGTGCCCGGCCCCTCGCGCACGTTCATCGCGTTAGACGCTTGGGCCATTGGTTTCGATATGGCGGCGGCGACGGTCGAGGAAACCGCCGCCTCGGCCGCCGGCGCGGCTGCGACCGGTTGCCCATCACCGGCGGGCGCGGCTGCGCCATCCGCGCGCGGCGTCGCCGTCGGCAAGGAGGGCATCTCCGCGGTTTCTGTCCCGGCCCCTGTTTCTGTCACGATCGCTGTTTCCGTTCCGGCCTCGCCGGACGCCGCCCCTGCCGCCTGGCCGGTCTGGGGCGCGGCAACAGGAGCCGGCTCGCCCTGAACTGCCTCGCCCGCCGGATTGTTGGCCGCCGGATGGCCCGCGACCAGGTTGTTGGCGATGGCATAGTCCAGCACCGGGCGCGATTGTAGCCCCATTGCCAGGGCCAAGCGCACCAAGGCGGTTGTCTCCGGCGCGCCCGGCGCCGTCGCCGCCCGGTTCTCGGCCAGATAGATCAGGAACTGGGTCGGGTTGGCGGCATCCAGGGCCTGGAGTTGGACGCGCGCCCGGCTGAGATCGCCGTTTTGCTCGTACTCCTGGGCAATGCGAATGCTCTCGGCGGTCAGCTCTTCCTCACTGGCCGTCCCGCGTCGCTCCGGCCCACAGGCCGCAAGCAGCAGCAGACCACACAGCAGCGCCAGGACCGCAGCCAGGCGCGCGCCGGCCATCCCTGCTGGATGTGGCCGGATTTGATTCTGCTGGAGCGGGATAGTGCGAGAGCCGGAGGTGTTAAACGAGTTGAGAATGGTTGGCTGTTGGGACACTGTTGTTTGATGGATCACGACCGGCACCGATTGGGCCGATACTGGTTGAGCAGACACCAGTTGCGCCGACGCAGCGCTTCGGTAAACGGTGCTCATTTTTCGCCGACGGATTCCCCTTGCTATAATAGCCATCTGGGGAGCGTCCTCCTCATCGGCTTGCTAGACTTACCGGCTCGATAGACTGACCGGCCAAAAGGACCGTGCGCCAATGAGCGGGGGCAGATGAGTGTGTGCCGAAGGTGGGAGTCGAACCCACACGGGTTTCCCCACACGATTTTGAGTCGTGCGCGTCTGCCTGTTCCGCCACTTCGGCAGGATACCTGACTGTTCACTGTCCACTGAATCCAGTATACTTCGACCCAGTATACCGGCAGCACCGCCAATCGTCAAATGTGCGGCACTTCACCGATAGACCGATCTTGACTGCGCCAACTGCTTCATCCACCACCGTCCCGCTTGCGCCCGACGAGCAGGCCGCCATCGAGCAAGCGCTGGCAGGCGATCTCAACGCCTTCAACAGGCTCGTCGTCAAATACCAGCGCCTGGCCTACAGCGTGGCCTACCGGCTGATGCAGAGCGAAGACGCGGCGTCCGATGCCGTGCAAGACAGCTTCATCAAGGCATTCCGCGCGCTGCATACTTTTAAGGGCGGCCAGTTCAAAAGCTGGCTCATGCGGATCGTCGTCAATACCTGCTATGATATGCTGCGCGTCCAGCAGCGTTATGTCACCGAGAGCATCGGCGACGAGCCGGACGAAGAAGGCGCGGCCACCTATCTGGTGGACCAGAGTGAAAGTCCCCATGAGTATGCTGAACGCATGGAGCTAAACCAGTTGATCGAGCTGGGAATTCGCTCCTTGCCCCCCGATCAGCGCCTCGTATTGACCCTATGCGATGTCCACGGCTATAGCTATGAGGAGATCGTCGAGATCACCGGCTATCCGATGGGCACCGTCAAGTCTCGTATCAGCCGCGCCCGCACCAAGCTACGGGACTTCTTATTACAACAGCCGGAACTATTGCCTTCTACCCTGCGTCCTAAACATAGATAAAAGGGCGGCCATCCTTGGGCCAGGTACTCTTACCTGACCGGACTGTGCGCCAGGCATTGTGCAGATTTATGCAGATTTATCATGAAATCATCGGAGTTTCGCCAAATCACCGACGAGCTGCTGTCGGCCTATCTCGACAACGCCGTCACTGACCAAGAACGCGCGCTCATCGAGGCGGCGGTCGCGGTCGAACCGGATATTGCATGGCGGCTGGACTCGCTGCGGCAGACGGTGATGTTGCTGCGGGAGCTGCCGGAGCTACCGCTGCCGCGCAGCTTCACCCTGCAAGAAGCCCAGGTCAGTGATGTGTTAGTCGCGCGTGCGGCAGTCGCCCGGCGGGCGTCCGGTCATGCTGCGCGCGCCGGCTTCTGGAGCAATTTCGTTGCGGGTTGGCGAAGCTTCTGGCAGGCCGGCAACCCCGTGCTGCGTAACGCCATGGCGACCAGCCTGGTCCTGCTGCTGCTGTTGACCGGCGGCTCGCAACTCCTTTCCAGCCAGTTCGAGACCGTGGGCGCGCCCATAGTCATGGCGCCGGCGTCTGCGCCGGCCTCTAGGGCTAGCGCGGCGCAAGAGGCGGCGCCTGCGTCTGAGCCAGCGATGAGGCAGGCCCCGGCGGGCGACGCGGCTATGGCTGTGGAGGCCGCCGAGCCAGAAGGATCCAGCGGGCCGGAAGCAACCGTGGTTGAGCCAATTCCTGCGCCGGCCCCTACGCTTGGGGCTGCGGAGCCTGCGGAAGAGGCAGCGCCGCTCATGGCGCCGGCAAGCGCCCCTGCGGAGAGTACGGCCGCGGAGAATGCAACGCCAGAGAGCGATGAGGCGGCTCCAACTGCTGCCCCTGCGGAGGCGCAACCCAACCAAGCTGCTGGCGCGGCAGCCGGAGATGAGGCCATGGCCGAGGCGGCGGCCCTGCCGCCTGTGGCCGAAGCTCAACCGGAGGCAGCCCCTGTGCCCGGTGGAGGCGGCCCGCCCCCCGGCGCTCCCGGCATGGCGGCCTTTCCCTTTGACCCTGCCGCCCGTGGGGGTGGAGGCGGCGGCCCAGGGATGGGCGGCGCAGGCGGTGGGCCGGGCGAACCGGCCGTCCCCTACGCAGGCGGCTTGCTCCCGCCTGAAGCCTATACCACCGACCCCGCGCTTGCGC
>DATLZJ010000921.1:0-4191 GCA_035574055.1 Caldilineaceae bacterium | reverse complement strand
CGAGCAGCTCAACCGCCGCCACGCCCGGTGTATTTTGCGCCGCCGCCACTGCCTGGTCGAGCGTAGGCAGTGGACAGCAGGGGGCGACCAGTGGCTCAAGGGTGAATAAGGCAACTTGTTGGCCTAATGCGGTCGTAGCGGCCGTCGCCTCGGATATGACATCGTCACTTTCTGGCCGAACGCTCTGTTCATCCACTTGAGCCGAAGCGATGAAAACGCCAGATGTGAAAGAACCGCCTTGGCCGCCGGACCGTTCCAAGATCGCTGTTCCTGCGCGCGACCCGTCAGCGCCTAAGACCGTGACCGTCCCCTGACGGAGTTCGTCGGCGCGCAGCACGGGGGACGCCGGCAAGGAGGCGCAAGCCGCCAAAGTCAGTATTGCACTCAGCGAGCTTGCAAGCGTGATCCAATACAACTGGTGTTTACGCATCGTTTGTCTCCTCGACTTGATAGCCCATTCCATTCAGTGTCTGGCGCACCTGCTCTAAGGTGACAGCCTGAGCGTCGAACGTCAAGCGGATCACTTGCGTTTGGTAGTTGGCTTTCACCTGCTCAATCCCAGGCAGTTGCCGGAGGGTGAACTGCACCGTGCTTTCGCAGCCGCCACAGTGCATGGTGTTCTGACCGACCACCTTGAGGGTTTTTGTCTGCATCACCAAGGGATATCTCCTGTTAGCTCAGACACCGACTGCAGTCAACTTGATTTCGTCCGTCAGCCGTTTCACCGTAGCCCGGACGTTGCCCAGACAACAACTGCCCTGGGGATTGCGGATCTCACAGGCGCATTGACCGGCTTGAATGCCGGCATTGATGGCTTCGACCACGCTGCTCGCGCCGGTTTCCAGCAATTCCACCTCAATCGTGCCAGGGGTGTGCCGGAAACAGTAACAGACAAAGACATCATCGTCCCATGCATGTTTCTGATGGACCCGCTCGCGCAGATCCCTTTCGCCAAAGGTCTGCCGGCCATCTGCCGCAAAATAAACGACCGGGCAGTGCTCTGTGCGACAAAACCGGTAGGTAGTCGGTTGGATGAGGGCCAGGCTCACAGCAAGCATCGCCTTGACTGTCTCCAGGCTCACCACTTTCCCTTTGGCGCCACAGACCGGACAGTGCTGTCCACGCTCAGCACTCGATTGACTTTCGGAAACGGCGCAGCCATCGGCGCTATGCTCGTTGGCCTTGGTCTCACCATTGGCCAGAGTACAACAACTAGACATGAGAGCGCTCCTTGAGCAAGTCTTCTTTCTTCATGTGCCTGTGCGACTACATCTGCCTTCTATAGATCTGAGCGACTACTCGGCGCAGCAGCTCAGCTTGGCTGGGTCTTTGTAGCGGGAAATTGCCACGATCTTGAGCGCCTCAGCCATCGTTGGGTAGACGTGGATCAGATCGATAAAATCATCCAGCGTCGCCCGAAAGCGAAGGGCCATGGCCGCCTCGTGAATCACCTCGCCGGCGTTGACCCCGACCATGGAGACACCCAGCACCTCCCCGCTGTCTGCATCAGCTACCATCTTGATGATGCCGCGCGTATCTCGGATGGCGCCGGCGCGCGGTACAAGCGCCATGGGAATCGTGTTGCACCAGCAGCGATGCCCCGCAGCAATTCCTTCCTCCTCGGTCAGGCCGACCAAGCCGATTTGGGGATCGGTGAAGATGGTGCGCGGAATCACCCGATGATCCACTTGGCGGAGGGGACGGCCTGTCTCCTCGGCAAAGGCGTTGTGCGCCGCCAGGACGCCATCGTGCGCCCCCACGGGGGTGGCGAATTGGTTGCCGAACTGAGCGCCGATCATATCGCCGGCGGCAAAAATATGGGGCAGCGAAGTGCGGAGATACGTGTCAACCTTGACAGCGGAGCCGTCAGTCAACTCGACGCCGGCTGCTTCCAGACCGACATCATGCGTGTTGGGTTGGCGTCCGGTGGCAACCAACAGCCGGACCGCGCGAAATTCCTGCTCATGACCGTTCACGCGCGCCGTTACCTTTACTTCGTGCGCATCACCTGCAACGCGTACCACCTCAGCCCGGGTCTGCACGTTGATGCCTTCATCACGCAAAATACGCTGTATCGCCAGCCCCACTTCCGGCTCATAGCCGTGGTACAAGAGGCGGCGGTTGCGCTCTAGGATCGTGACTTGGGCGCCAAAGCGAGCAAACATTTGCCCAAGCTCCAGGGCAATATAGCCGCCGCCCACGATGATGAGCGAGGATGGGAGCTCCTTCAGCTCCATATCCTCTTCACTGGTGAGCAAGTCGCTGGTGAGATGGGGAGTGGCGGCAAGGCCTTCAATCGGCGGTAGGGTGGGGCTGGAGCCAAGGGCCAGCAGAATCTTGTCGCCTCGGAGCTGTGTCACCCCTTCTGGCCCGCTCACTTCAACAGTGTAAGGGTCAGCCAGCCGGGCACGGCCATAGACGACGTCAATCTCCTGGCTCTCGCCGATGATACTTTGGTATTTCTGGTCGCGGTAGCTGGCGATCACCTCATCCTTTTGGGCGATCAACTGTCCAAAATCAAACTGCGGCTCATAGGGCGCAATACCCGGGTAACGCGGGTGGCGGGCTTCATGGAGCAGTTTGGCCGCTTCGATCAGGTTTTTAGAGGGGAGACAGCCACGGTTGACGCAGGTGCCGCCCAGCGTGCGTACTTCCGTCATCACTGCTCGTTTGCCAAGCTCCGCTGCCTTCAGGGCCGCTGCAAAGGCGGTCGAGCCGCTGCCTAGAATCACGAGATCATATGCTTTCATGGCTCTACCTTGTGGTTCTGCATCTAGGTTGGACAAACGTCGCTACATGTTTGGCACGCGCATTGGCGGCTCTGCCAGACGTCTCTTGCATCTCACCCTGGGCGCTCGCTTCGCCCTGGCTAAACCAGTGGATGGCTAACGCAACGCTGCCGGCGAACAGAATCACCATAACCAGCCAGATAAGCTGTGGATGGGCCGCCAGCCACAGGCCAACCGCCGTGCCGCTGGTAAGCAACAACACTAGCGGCATGGTCAGCGGCAGATGGCAAGGGCAGACGATCAAGGCTAACAGAGCGGCGATTACACCCTTCATGGCTTGCACGGCTCGAAATCTCCGGAGCGCTCAGTCATGAACGTATTGAGCTATCGGTGTCCAAGGCTGCCAAGATCGGGCACTCGCCGGTCGGCTCCTCCGTGTCGCAGTGTTGTAATAGATCGATCAGCACCTGGCGCATCCGCTGCAGCGTTTCTAATTTCTGCTCGATCTCGGCGACCTTCGCCTCGGCGCGCTGCTTGACTTCGGCGCAGGCGGTTTGGGCCTCGACGCGCAGCGAGAGCAGGTCAGCAATCTCGTGGAGCGAAAACCCTAGCTCTTGGGCGCGCTTGATAAAGCGGATCCGGCCTACGGCATCCGCGGCGTATTGGCGATAGCCCGAGCTGCGGCGGCCTGCCGCAGCCAGCAGGCCGCGCCGTTCGTAGTAGCGAACGGTTTCGACATGAACATTGGCTTCTTTGGCCAACTGGCCGATTGTCAACATCCCCATATTGCCAACACCCCCATCACCACTCCCTCGCCGGTCAGTATAAACCCTGTATCATGGTACAGAGTCAAGAGGGAAAATCAGCGAACAGCCCCTCGATGCAACGCGGTTTGCATACTGTTACCGGCAAATGTAGGTCTATCTGCTGAAAAACACATCGCCGGTAGGCCTGTTAGGTCTACCGGCGATGCGCCGCCTTAACTCGATTTGTAAGCCCAAGAGCGCTCTCCTGCTGGCTGCCGTTTCTACCTACCCCTTCACTGCCGAGCCGATGGCTGCATAGATCATATATCGCTGCACAAAGAGGAAGAGGATAAAGGTCGGCACCATGGCCATGGTCGAGGCGGCCATCAGGTTGCCCCAGTCCGAGCCATACTGCTGCATGAACATCTGAATGCCTACCGGCACGGTCATCATCTCGGTCTTCTTCAGAAAGACATTGGCGATGAGGTACTCGTTGTAGGAGAAGAGGAAGGCAAAGATAGTGACCGCAGCCATGGCCGGCGCGGCCAGCGGCAGCACGACATAGCGAAAGGCCATCGGTCGCGAGCAGCCGTCAATCTCGGCGGCCTCCTCCAGCTCTCTCGGCACCGAATCAAAGAAGGCCTTGAACATCCAGGTCGAAAACGGGAGCTGGACCACCGAATAGATCAGGATCACCGAGGCAAACGAGTTGGTCA
>DATLZJ010000920.1:0-4583 GCA_035574055.1 Caldilineaceae bacterium | reverse complement strand
CGCGCGCGGTGCTGGGCGCGCTGGCTGCGCCGACGGTGGAGATGCCCCGTCATGGGCGGCAGTCGTTTTGCTGTGGCGCGGGCGGCGCACAGATGTGGAAGGAGGAGGAGCATGGCGCGGAGGCGGTCAACGTCCATCGCTTCAAGGAAGCCGCGGCGACCGGCGCCAAGACCGTGGCAGTCGGCTGTCCCTTTTGTTTGACCATGCTCACCGACGCCTCCAAGAAGCAGGGCGGCGAGGTGAAGGTCAGGGATATTGTAGAATTGGTGGCCGACGAGCAGAATCGTTGAAGCAATTACGTTTGATTCACGCGACCCAGCCTTTACAAGGATTGACCGGCTTCAGGGAGGGCGGCGGGTTCTGAAGGTGTGTAGTATGCGCCCCAGGCGCAGGCGCGGCAGAGGATGACGCCCTCCTGCACTACCTCGCGCTCGTTGATGATCTCCTCGCCACAGCGGGCGCAGAGGGCGCGCGCCGCCGGGCGGCTGAGCAGCGTCTTGAGCGGGACGGCCAGCGCCACCGGCCGCGCTGCCAGCAACTCCGCTGCCGGCATCGCTTGATAGCCCAGCATCATCGCCTCCCAGCGGTTGCGCGCCTGGGGCGCGTAGGCGCGGGCGGCGCTGCGCGCGTCTGGGTGGGGCGCAATGCGCCAGGCTGCATCGGTGTGGGTATCCACAAAGGTGGCGGCGACCTTGCCATAGTCCACCACGCGCAGGGTGCGCCGCCCGACCCAGCAGTTGGCAGCGACGGCCACGCCATCGGCAAAGCAGCCGTCGGTCTCGACGATGGTCAGCAGCCGTTTGTCGCTCTGGGGCAGGTCCAGTTTTAACAGCTCGCCGGCCAGCAGCGCCATGCGCACCCCTAGCACCTGGCGGGGGCAAAGGTGACGGTGGAGCGCCGACGAGGCGGCCAGCAGTTCTTCAAGTGTTTTCATCGTTAGCCCTATTATAACAGGAGCGCAAGCGGCTATCTAGGGTACAATGGGCCGTATGGCTGTTACAACCTCGCCCTATACCATTGTCGTCGTCGAAGATGACGGGCCGATCCGGCGTGTGGTGGAGGGCTATTTGCAACAGGCAGGCTACCGGGTGCTGACCGCCGCGGATGGCGTCGCCGGGCTGGCGCTGGTCGAGCAGGAAAAGCCTGCCCTGCTGGTGCTGGACCTGATGCTGCCCGGCCTCGACGGTTGGGCGCTCACCCGCCGGTTGCGCTCAAGCGCCGACCCGGCGCTGGCCGGCCTCTATATCATCATGCTCACGGCCCGCGTTGAGGAAGCCGACCGGGTCCAGGGGTTGGAACTGGGCGCAGACGACTATGTGCCCAAGCCCTTCAGCCCGCGCGAGCTGGTGGCGCGCGTGCGGGCGGCCCTGCGCCGGTTGGAAGGGCCTGCGGCTCCCGCCGCGCCGCTGCGCGCGGGCGATCTGCTTCTGGAGCCTGCCTACCGTCGCGCCGCGCTGGCCGGGCAGTTGCTGGAGCTGACCACCACCGAGTTTGATCTCCTCTGCTACCTCATGCGCCACCCCGGTCGCCCCTTCACGCGTGGCGAGCTGTTGGATGCGCTGCAAAGCGACCCGCTGCACGGCGATGCAGCCTACGAGCGCACCATTGATGTACACATCAAGAACATCCGCCACAAGTTGGGCGACGCCGGGCGCAACTCTCGCTTCATCGAGACCGTCCACGGCGTCGGCTATCGCTTCCTGCCCCAATCATAACTGGCCGGTTTATGGCCCGCTTCATATTTGCTTCACAACTCTGTGGCAAAGTGGACGCTGCACGGTTAACCAGGCGACCATTTGCCGATGATGATTAGATGGACAGGAAGCGAATATGTTGACTCAACATGATGGCGCCGTTGCGAAGGGCGCCGGCCACAATGACTCCTATCCCTCACCTTCCCTGCGCGCTCCCCTCAGCCGCCGTCGCTTTCTTCAGGTGAGCGGCGCATGCGCCGGGCTGCTTGGCTTGGCGGGCGCAGGCGGGTTGCTGGCCGGGTGTGCAGCGCCGCCGCCCGTCGCTGCCCTTCAGCCGGCCTCGACCGGAGATGAGGTCACGTCCCCTGTGCCCGACCCAGAGATTGACGTAGAGATTGTGCTGCGCGCCATCCAGGATACACAGGTGATCCTGCCGGGCGCGGCGACCGCGGTCTGGCGCTATGTGGGCGAGGTGCGTAAGGGCGACCCGGGCGCGCTCCAACCCGTTCCCAACAGTTACTTGGGGCCGACCATACGCGTCCGCCAGGGGCAAAAGGTCCGTATCGAGTTTGTCAACGAGCTGGATGAGGCCAGCAACATCCATTGGCATGGGCTGATCGTGCCTCCGGAGATGGACGGCCACCCGCTCGATCTGGCGCCCGCGGGCGGCAGTTACCGTTATGAGTTTGAGGTACGCAACCGGCCTGGCCTCTACTGGTACCATCCTCATGCCCACGGGCGCACGGCGGCCCAGGTCAATCAAGGGCTGGCGGGTCTTTTTGTCGTCGAGGAGCCACTTGACAAGGCCGCTGAAGGCTCGATAGAGGCGGCGCTGCCCCGTGACGCCCAGGAGGTTGCGCTGGTGTTGCAAGACCGCACCTTCGACGCAGACAACCAATTTGTCTACTTGGCCGCCGGTTCGATGGACCAGATGATGGGATTCTTGGGTGAGCGCGTCTTGGTCAACGGCCAGCCGGACTTTGTCCTGCCGGCGGCGACACGGGCCTACCGGCTGCGCCTCCTTAACGGCTCTAACTCGCGTATCTATAAGTTGGCCTGGAGCGACGGCGCGCCGTTGACCGTCTTGGGTGTGGATGGCGGGCTGCTGGAAGCGCCGGTCAGCAAAGAGGCTGTGCCTCTCGCGCCCGGCCAGCGGGTCGAGCTGTGGGCGGACTTCCGCGACCGGCCCGTGGGCAGCGAGGTCAAGCTGGTGAGCCTGCCCTTCATGGGCGTCGAGGCCGGCATGATGCATATCGAGCCGCCCGTGCCCAATGGGGCGGCGCTGGCGCTGATGACGGTCCGCATCGAGCGGGCCGAGGCGGAAACCCTGAGCCTGCCGTCTCGCCTGCGCCCGCTGGAGCGACTAGCCGAGCCAGCCCAGATCGACGCCGCGCCGCTGCGGCGCTTTGCGCTGGGCATGGATGACCGGCAGAATTGGACCATCAATGGCCGCATATTTGAGATGGACGAGGTTGCGGATGACGAGCGGGTGCGTCTGGGCGCGCTGGAGGTCTGGGAATTCGTCAACGAGATGGACCCCGCCGAGCTAGGCATGGCTGCGCCTGGCGCCGCCCTGGGCGGGATGCCCGCGGGCATGGGCCATGCCGGCCCCATGCAGCATGGGATGCATGAGGGCGCGATGCAGGGCGCGCCTGGGGAGCAGCACGGGGGGCATGGCGCCGCTTCCATGAATATGAAGGACTTTATGGCCCACCCCATCCACATCCACGGCGTCCACTTCCAGGTGTTGGAGCGACAGGTCCAGGAGGCCTATCGGATCGGCTGGGAGAGTGTGCAGGTGGGCGCGGTGGATGAAGGGTGGCTGGACACGGTGCTGGTCATGCCGGGCGAGCGGGTCAAACTCTTGCTGCGCTTTGACGGCTATCCAGGCCGCTATGTTTACCACTGCCATAACCTGGAGCACGAGGACCAGACCATGATGCGCAATTACTTGATTGAGACCTAAGCCATGCTCAACCGTCTCTGGTTTCGCCTGCTCTGCGCCTTCTGCCTGGTGATCGCGGTCGCCACACTGGTGACGGTGGTGCTCACCCGGCAGGGCGCAGCCACCCAGTTCGATCACTTTATGATTGGCGGGGAGATGGTCCGCCCGGCGCGGATGCAGGCCGCGCTGGGCGAGTTCTATCGCAGCCAGGGAAGCTGGGGCGGGCTGGATGACCGGCTGGATACGCTGGTGGGCAGCGCATCCGATGGCGTGATGAGCGGCGTGATGGGCGGCATGATGGGCATGTACAACAACCGGCTCCAGGTCGTAAACCTGGCTGGAGAGGTTGTGGCCGACAGCCACGGGCCTGCCGGCGGCGAGCCGCTGGCCGAGGTGCAACGCTGGCCGTTGGTGGTAGACGGCGCGCCGGTGGGCGAGCTGTGGGTTGAAGGCGGGCTGATGGGCGGGCATGGCATCGCCAGCGACGAGTTGTTGAGCGGCGTCACGCGCGCCGTGCTCTTGGCCGCGGCCGCCGCGGGCGCGGTGGCGCTGTTCTTGGCCGCGCTGCTGGTGCGCCAGATCACCCACCCGTTGATTGCCCTGACCCGCGCCTCGGCCCAGGTCGCCGCTGGCGATCTGGAGGCGCGGGTGCCGGTGGAGAGCCGGGATGAGCTGGGCGAGCTGGCCGCGACTTTCAACTGTATGGCGGACAGCTTGCAGACGCAGGAGAGTCTGCGCCGTAACATGGTAGCCGATATTGCCCATGAGCTGCGCACACCTCTGGCTGGCATCCAGGGCACAGTGGAAGCCATGCAGGATGGCGTCTTTCCGCCCACGCCCGAAAATCTGGCGACCATCCACCAAGAGGTGCTCCTGCTCAACCGGCTGGTGGAGGACCTGCGCTTGCTGGCGAACGCCGAGGCGGGCCAGCTCTCGCTGGAGCG
>DATLZJ010000919.1:0-3716 GCA_035574055.1 Caldilineaceae bacterium | reverse complement strand
CCGGCCTATGCCGGCGTCTACAATGGGCCGGAGTTGTTTATCCGCGACCTGGAGAGCGACGAGCCGGTGACTGGCGCGGAGAAGACCCTGAAGCTACAGGTCAACTTCGGCAAAAGGTCCAAGCAGTTGACGCTGGAACCGGCCTGGAACGACCCAGGGCGCTACGTGGCGCAACTGACCCCCACCCGCCCCGGCGACTATTCGTTCACCCTGACCGGCGTCATCAGCGCCGCCGGCGCGATCTCGCCCACGGTGGTCAATGAGGTCTTCACCTCCGCCGACGGCGACTTCAGCACCGTTGAGCCGGCCGGCGATGTCCTGTTCCCGGACTCGAACCTGGATGCGGTCAGTCTCCAGCGCCAGATCGACGCGTTGAAGGCCGAGCTGGAGGCGCTTCGCGAAGAGATCGCGGCGCTACAGGGCAAGGAATAGGCCGCCGGTTGGAGCGTAGACCCGCGCCGGTCAAGCAGGCTGTAGGGCAGGGGTAGCGCGGCCACGTCTCCCTACCCTTTCCCGCCGCCGGCGCATCACAAGGCTCATGATGAGACAAGCACAACAGGGATGGCGAAACCATCCCCGCCGCGGCAAAACCCGGCGCGTCAAGCCCTGGCTGATCCTATGTCTTTCTTTGTGTTGGACTTTGTGTTGGATGGGGCCTCTGGCAACGCTGCCGGCTTGGGGACATGCCGCCCTTGAACGCTCCGAGCCTGCGGCCAATGCCCAACTGGCCGCAGTGCCGGCAGAGATCCGTCTGTGGTTTACCGAGCCGCTGGAGCCACAGTTCAGCGGCTTCGAGCTGCGCGACGCCAGCGGCGCGCCAGCGGCTCCCGCGGTGGGCCGCACCGACCCGGCTGACCCCTACCAACTGGTCATGCAACCTGGCCCCCTGCCCGATGGCCTCTATACGGTCGTCTGGTGGAACACGTCGGCCGCGGATGGACACCATACCGAGGGGAGCTTCCCCTTCACCATCGGCGCGCCGCCGGCAGCGACGATACCATTCACCACGACCCTGCCGGTTGCCGCGGCCGGCCCCTCGGCAGAGACCATCCCGCTGCCCAACATGCTTGCCCGCTGGCTCAATTTTGCCAGCCTAGCGCTGGCCGTGGGCGGGCTGGCCTTTCTGGGCCTGGTGTGGCGTCCGGCGGTTGCACAGCCGCTGCCCCCGGTCGAGCGGCGCATGATGCGCGTGGTCTGGAGCGGCTGGCTCCTTGCGGGGGGCAGCGCCCTGCTCTTGCTGGCGGCGCAGACGGCGACGATGGCGAATCTATCATTGAGGGAGGTGATGAGCGGCGGCGCGCTGCTCGATGTGCTGACCGGCGCGCGCTTTGGCCTGTTGTGGTCGGCGCGCATGGCCTTGTGGCTATGCATGGCCGCCCTGCTCCTGCTGGCTCACCGCTATACCCTGGCCTACTGGGGGGCGCTGGCAAGCGCCTCGCTAATGTTGCTGCCTACCAGCCTCTACAGCCACGCGGCCGCGGCGCAGGATGCCGCGGCCTCCATCCTGGCGGACTGGGTGCATCTGCTGCTGACCACCCTCTGGCTGGGCGGTCTTGTCCAGTTGTTTGTCGTCGTGCCTGCCATCCGCCGGGCGGCTCCCCAGCCTGCTCCGCTGCTGGCGCGGGTGGTGGGCGCTTTCTCCAACTACGCCAGGCTGGCCGTCATCGGGCTGGCGATCACCGGCCTTTATGCCGCCTGGCTCCATGCCGGCTCAGTCGAGGCGCTGCTGACCACCCAATATGGCCGCCTGTTGCTGGTCAAGCTCATGTTGTTGGTCCCGCTCTTGGCCGTCGCCGGTGTGAATCTCGTATGGACATATCGCCGGCTGCTGGCCGGGCAGGAGATTTGGGCCGGGCGGTTGCGCGGTTTGGTCGGGGGCGAGTTGGCTTTGGCTGCGACCATTCTGCTGGCCGCCGGCGCCATGACCTCTATCAGCCCGGCGCGCGCCGAACTGGCCCAGCGCGCCGCGGCGGAAGCCGCAGCAGAAGCGGCAGCGGCAGCCGCCGCCGCGCTTGCCCCGGAGCCGACGCCCATCGAAGCGATGCAGATGGCCGATGATCTCCATATCCATCTCGCCATCTCGCCCGGCTGGGTGGGTGAGAATACCTTTCGGGTGACGCTCACCACGCTCGCCGGCGAGCCGGTGGACGACGCCTCCCTGATCCGGCTGCGCTTTGAGCACCAGACCCAGAACCTTGGCCGCAGCGAGCTACGGATTACCGGGGGAGATACTGAGGGAGATGGCGGGGTCTACACCGTGCGCGGCGCAAATCTGAGCGCGCCGGGCGACTGGCAGATCCGCATGACGATCCAACGTCCTGACCAGTTCGACAGTGTGGTGGACTTTACGCCCCATGTGGAGCTGGCGCCCACCCCCGCGCTGCCCGCCGTATCCACCTCACCGTCGCCTGCGCCCTCGCCCGTGGAGACAACGCCTACGTTGCCCTATCGCACCGAGGTCATGGCGGCGACCGGCCTGCTGGCGATAGGGGTGGGGGGCTATCGGTTGGGGCGGCGCTTCCGCCCCTGGCAAGGGAGCCGCCTCCTGGCGCTTATGCTTTTGGGGCTGGGCGGGGTCTTTCTGGTGAGCGCGCTGCTGGTGTAGTCAAGGCCGGTGTAGCGTCAGCGGCGTCTAGCGCACGACTTGGCGCATGTGGGGCAACCCTGCCTGTTCAAGCAGCCCCTGGGTCTCATCCACCAGCGCGGCCAGGCGGTCGAGCGCGGCGGTGAGCGACGCGGGCGAACTGTTCAGACAGGCGAGCGCGGCGGCGATGCGCGCCGGCAGCGCCGGCAAGGTGTGGGGGAAGGCGGCAGCCAGGGCAACCGCGCCCTTTTCGTTGAGCAAATACTGCTCGTTGAGCGCAAAAAGCACTTGCATGAGGCAGGCGATAGTGCGAAAGCAGCAGCCGGCCACATAGCCGGCGTCGCCGCGCAGGGCGGCCTTGCGCGCCGCTTGCAGGCTGAAATCGGACTCCCAGAAGAAGCGCTGGACGGTCGCCGCTTGCAGGCGCGGCGGGTAGGGGTGGGCCTGGGCCTTGAGCGGGGCCAGCGCCCCGTCCGGGTCCCAGAGCACCCGGCAGATGGCGATCTCGCCCAGGTAGATGGAGGAGACAAAAGCGTGGGGATGGCCCGGCTGGTAGGCGACCTCCAGCCGCCCGGCGCAGGCATCCTCAATGATCTGGGTAACCCGGTCCAGGTCGCGGTAGAGCAGGTCCACCGGCTGCCCCTGGACGGTAAGCCAGCCGCCGCCGTTGATCCACGGCCCCCACGCGCCGATGGGCGTCACCAAGCCGGGCCGGGGCGTGTCCACCAACGCCTGCACGGCCTGGTCGAGCGCCGCGATATCAATGGGTACGTCCGCCCGGTAATAGAGGCCCAGGTCCACATCCGACGAGGCGGTTGCGTTGCCCCGTGCATGGGAGCCGCCGAGCACAATGGCGGCGATCCCCGGCACGCCGCGCAGGTGCGCGACGATGCGGTCCAGCAAAGCGTCTTGGGCCGGCATGGAGGGGCTAGACGGGCGAACCGTCGCCGGCAGCGAGGACGGGCTGGGCGACCGGCGCGCCGCAGTTGGCGCAGAACTTGTAGGCCGGCTCCAGGCGAGCGCCGCAATTGGTGCAGAAGCGCGCCGCGGCGGGCGCGCTGCCGTTGGCGGACGCCGCCTGCGCGGACGGGGACGGCGCCGCAGCAGGCTGCGCCCGCTGCCGGTCCTGGGT
>DATLZJ010000918.1:0-10963 GCA_035574055.1 Caldilineaceae bacterium | reverse complement strand
AAGTAGCCACGTTGTAAGGGAGGCTGCGCAGCTCCTCCAACGTGTGGACACCGGCGGCCTCCAGGTTGGCGTGGGTCGCCTGGATCGTATCGGTCACTTCGAGGCCGACCAGCCGGCGGATGAAGCGGTGGCGCAGCATCGCCACCCTCAAGTCGCCCTTCCCATCCTCTCCCAGGCTCGCCAGCACCCGCTTGGCAATCTCCAGCTCTCGCACCTCCTCCGGATTGAGAATGCCGCTGCGCAGCCCATCATCCAAGTCGCTGGTGTTGTATGCGATCTCGTCAGCCAGGTTGGCGAGCTGGCATTCGAGGGTGCCGCGCTCGTCGGGCGCATAGTGGCGCGCATCAATCAGGTCATATTCAGTGTCGTGCTTGACCACTCCCTCGCGCACCTCGTAGGTCAAATTCAGGCCAGGGTGGTCAGGGTAGCGCTGCTCCAGTTGGGTGATGATGCGATAGGTCTGCTTCTGGTGGTCATAGCCGCCGTGCTCGGCCATTAATTGGTTGAGCGTCGCCTCACCCACATGGCCGAAAGGAGGGTGGCCCAGGTCGTGGGCCAGACAGATCGCCTCGGTCAAATCTTCATTGCAGCCCAGGGCACGCGCCAGCGTGCGGCCAATCTGCGCCACCTCGATGCTGTGGGTCAGCCGGTTGCGATAGTGATCCCCTTCCGAATAGACAAAGACCTGGGTCTTGTACTCTAGGCGACGAAAGGCGGTTGTATGGATGATCCGGTCTCGGTCTCGTTGGTAAGCCGTGCGGTAGGGGTGCTCATCCTCCGGATAGACGCGACCTCGGCTCTCGCTGCTTTTCATGCCATACGAGGCGAGAACTTGCGCCTCGCGCCGCTCCAGCTCCTTGCGGGTGAAGATTGCCATGGGGTGCTTCGTCCTTTACTGAGCGTCCTTTGCTGAGCCATCCTCAGCGAGCCGCCTGGGGTTTGCGATGGCCGTAACGCTCGCCGCCGTCCACAGTCACCACATCACCGGTTACATAATCCGCTTCAATCAGGTAGCGGACAGCGCGCGCTACATCGTCGGGACTTCCCCAACGGCCCAGGAGCGTGCGCGCTGCGGCAGCCTGGGCGCGGCGCTCGTCGTAGTCTGGCGGAGGCAGCACCGGCCCTGGGGCCACGGCATTGGCGCGAATGGCGGGCGCCAGTTCCAAAGCGAGCTGCCGGGTGAGGGCCAGCAGCGCCGCCTTGCCGACGCTATGGGCCATGAACTTGGGACACGGCTCCCACGCCGATAGGTCCACGATATTGACAATGACGCCGCCGCCGCGCGCTTGCATGGTGGGCGCCAACGCATTACAGACATAAAAGGGGCCGTCAATGGAGATCGCCGTGACCCTGTGCCAGGTCTCAAGGTCCGTCGTCGGGAAGGGCATGGTCTCGAAGAGGCTGGCGCTGTTGATGATGATGTCCACGCCGCCAAAGCGCTCCTCAATGGTCGCCGCCATGGCCTGAACCTGCGGCCAATCGGCCACATCACATTGGACGGCCAGCGCGTCCACGCCTTCCGCCTTGACTTCGGCCACAGTTTGGGAGGCCGCATCCGCTGCACTGTGGTAATTGACCACGACATGCGCGCCGGCGCGCGCCAGCATCAGGGTGATGGCCTTGCCCACCCGGTGTGCGCCGCCCGTGACCAGCGCAACTTTGCCTGTTGGGTCCATCGTCGCTGCTCCACACTATGCTGGGCCAGTCTGTGCTAGACCAGTGGGTTCTGGATGGGTATGAGACCCAATAGCAATAGAGACGTAGCTGGCTACGTCTCTACAGGTCTCTATCGAAGTGTACTCCAGAAGGGCGCTTTCGCTTATTTTTTGCCGGACGAGAGCGTGCGCGCGATGATCTCATCCTGGATCGAACGGGTGCGGTCGCGGCCCTTGCGCCTGCCCGATTTCTTGTTGAGCTTCAACTGGATGCCTTCCGCCTCCATCGCTCGTTTGAAGGCGAGCTGCATCGGCGAAAGCATCTCCTCGTCGGCGAAGTCTTCCTCCGGTTCCTCCTCAGGCTCCGGTTCTGGCTCCGGCTCCGGGCGAGCAGGCGCCGGGGCCTGCTGCACAGGCTCCGGTTCCGGACGCAGCCCCTTGAGGCTCAGGTCAACGCGCCCACGGCGGCGGCTCAACTCAATGATACGCGCCTCGATGGCGTCGCCCACCTTCACCACGTCTTCCGGCTTCGCCACATACCCCTCGCCCATCTCGCGGACATGCAGCAAAGCATCCCGCCCGATACCGATATCCACAAAGGCCCCGTAGGGGAGAATGCGAGTGACCGTCCCCTGGACCACCTGACCTTTCTCCAGATCACGGATCGTCTTGGTGTTGGGGTCAATGAGCGTCAGGCTGATGCGGTTGCGCTCGCGGTCCAGCTTCTTGATCCATGCCGTCACCTCTTGCCCCTCGGTGAGCACATCGGTTACCTTGCCCACCCGGCGCACCGAAAGCTCCGAGATATGGATCAGCCCATCGCGGCCGACGCCGATATCCACGAAAGCCCCAAAATCCGCCACCCGCTTCACCGTGCCGGTTACCTGCTGGCCGACGCTCAGCATCCGCACGACGCGGCGGTTTTCGCCGCTCTCGGATCGCTCCGCCCGGCGTCTGGCCGGTCGGCTCGGCTCGCCTTGCGGCTTAATCTCACTTTCAGGCTTAGGCTCGCCGGCGGGTTTTGTCTCGGTTCCGGCCTTGCTCTCGGCCGCCGCTGGCACCGCGACCTCCGGCTCTGCCTGCTTGGGCCGGTCTTGTGCCGCCGGCTGCTGCTCAACCTGGGCTTTAGGCGCTTCGACGGGCGCAGGCTTCGCCTCTGCTACGGGCATGGCTTCAACTTGGGCGTCTACGGCGGCAGCCGGGGCGTCCTGTTGCGCGCTGGTGGCCTCCGCACTCACCGCCGGGGCGGCTTCCGGTGTGGACTCCTCAGCCGGGGTATTGTCCTCACCTCCCACCTTGCCGGCCTGTTCCTGCTCTGCCACCATTTCAACTCGGTCACTCATGGGTCTATCCTCCCAGATACTGCCGCACTGTGGATAAGGTGCAGCTCCCCTCAAAATTACTTAGACTTCAAAAGTAGATTCAAAAATGGCAAAAAACAGTATACCCTGCTCTTGGAATGATGGGCAAAGATTTGCTATGCTCGCGAACACTGGTACAGGAAACGATACACTTGCCCCATCGCTCGGCTGCACCTATAATCTCGGCATCGCGTTCACCGGCCGCTCTGGCTGCGCGAGCTTACTTTTTGCGCTCTCTACTCTTGCGTATCGCCTCTCGCGTATCGCCGCGGTCTCGATGCTCGTGGTCTCTCTACTATAGCCGAAAGCTGATTAGATTGGAGTAGTTGTGGACACAAAGTTAAAATCGGCGCGCCCAGAATTGATCGAGCGACTCCACGAGATCAACGATCTCGCAGCGGCCTCGGCGGTCCTGGAATGGGACCAAGCCACCTATATGCCGCCAGGTGGGGCCAAGGCCCGGGCGCGCCAATTGGCAACCCTGGAGCGGCTTGCTCATATCCAAGCAACCGACCCGGAGCTGGGCCGGCTGCTCGACCGCTTTCAGGCCGAGATCGAGCAACACCCTGACGATGATCCCACCCTTGAGGATGACCGGGCGCTCTTGCGCCTGGCCCGCCGCAACTACGAGCGCGCGATGCGCCTGCCCACTGCCTTTGTGGCCGAGCTTGCCGGCCATACGGCAACCACTTATTCCCTGTGGACCAAGGCCCGCCCGGACAATGACTTTGCGGCCATCCGGCCCAACCTGGAAAAAACCCTGGACCTCAGCCGCCGCTTTGCCGGCTTCTTCCCAGGCTACGACCACATCGCCGACCCGCTGATTGACCTGAGCGATGAGGGCATGACGGTCGCTGCCATCCGGCCCCTGTTCAACAAGCTGCGGGCCTTTCTCACTCCCCTGGTCAAGGCCATCACCGACAAGCCCGTGGCCGATGACCGTTGTCTCCATCAGCACTTTCCGGAGCCGCTCCAGTGGCGCTTTGGCGAGGCCGTCATCCGCGATTTCGGCTACGACTTCGAGCGCGGCCGGCAGGACAAGACTCACCACCCCTTCATGACCCGCTTCGCCTGGGGCGATGTACGCATCACCACCCGTTTCGAGGAGCACCACTTGGGCGGCGGGCTGTTCAGCACGCTGCATGAGGCCGGCCATGCGCTCTATGAGCAGGGGACGGACCCGGCCTATGATGGGCTGCCCTTGGGCGAGGGAACCTCTGCCGGCGTCCATGAAAGCCAGTCACGCCTTTGGGAGAACATTGTGGGCCGCAGCCGTGGGTTCTGGCGTCACTACTACCCAAAGCTGCAAGCCATCTTTCCCGACCAGCTCGGCCAGACGCCGCTGGAGACCTTCTACCGGGCCATCAACAAGGTCAAGCCGTCGCTGATCCGTGTTGACGCCGACGAGGTGACCTACAACCTCCATGTGATCATTCGCTTTGAGCTGGAGCTGGAGCTACTGGAGGGGGCGCTGACGGTAGCCGAGCTGCCCGACGCCTGGCGGGCACGCTATCAGGAGTATCTCGGCGTGGAGCCGCCGGATGACCGGGATGGCGTCTTGCAGGATGTCCATTGGTACGGGGGCATCGTGGGCGGCATGTTCCAAGGCTATACGCTCGGCAACATCATGGCCGCCCAGTTCTATGCCGCCGCCCTCCAGGCCCATCCGGAGATTCCAGCCGAGATTGAACAGGGCCGCTTCACGACACTGCTCGGCTGGCTCCAGCGCAACATCTACCGGCACGGCAGCAAGTACCTGACCGCAGACCTGGTGCAACAGGTGACCGGCGGCCCGATCCAGCTTGGCCCTTACCAGGACTACCTGACCGGTAAGTACAGCGAGTTGTACGGCCTATAAGCGGATACACCCTGTTTGACCGTAGATGCGCTATCATGCACATTGATAAATCGTTCGGCAAGAAGGGGCCGGATGAGTAGGTGCGGCATCGGCGCCGCTGGCGGCGCGCCCATGCGTATCGGGCGGGAGCGTGCGCTAGGATAGCGCACCTACGCGGCCAACTGTCTCATGCTCTTGTGCCCAAAAATCAGAGACATTTTGGGCTGGGCTACAGGTTGAAGCGGATGTTCAGGATGTCGCCATCCTGGACCACATACTCTTTCCCCTCCAACCGGAGCTTACCCTGCTTGCGCGCCTCGGCCATGCTGCCGGCGGCCATCAGATCATCATAGGAGATGGTCTCGGCGCGGATGAACCCCTTCTGCAAGTCAGTGTGGATCACGCCGGCGGCCTCCGGCGCGGTGGCGCCCCGCTCGATAGTCCAGGCGCGCACTTCGTCCTCGCCCACGGTAAAGAAGCTCTCCAGCCCTAACATATCATAGCAGAGCCGGATGGCCCGGTTCAGCCCCGGCTCTGCGATCCCGAAGTCGGCGAGAAACTCGCGCGCCTCATCGGGCGGCATCTGGGCGATCTCGGCCTCCAGCTTGCCGCGCAGAAAGAGGGTGCGCTCGTCCAGCAGTTCGCGGAACTGCGATTCGTCGGCGTCGTCGCCGGCGTTGATCACCCGCAGCAGCGGCTTGAGCGAGAGCAGACCGAAGCCGCCCAACATCTTGCGCTCTTCCTCCGTTAGGGGAACCTCACGCAGCGGCTTCTCCTCCTCCAGCGCAGCCATCAGCCGTTGGAGCAACTCCTCCTCTTGCGCCATGCGCTTGCGCTCGTCGGGCGTCCCGCGGTGCTTCATGCCGCTCAACCGCTCCAGCCGCCGGTCAATGATGGTCATATCATTGAGGATCAGCTCACTCTCCATGATCATCAGGTCACGCGCGGGGTCCACGGAGGTTTCGGGATGGGGCACACTCTCATCCTCGAAGGCGCGCACGACCAGCATCAGCGCATCGTTGGCGGCAATGGCATTCAGCAGCGGGCCGCCCAGCCCCGTCTTGCCTGCGCCCTTCCCCAAACCGGCGATGTCGTTGTAAGTGACCTGCGCGTAGATGGTGCGCTTGGGCCGAAAGAGCGCCGAGAGTTTATCCACGCGCTCGTCGGGCACGTCTACCACAGCCGTATGCACCTCCAATTGGCCGCTGGAGAAGGCAGCCGTCGCGGTGTGGCTGCGGGTCAGCGCGTTAAAGATGGTGGTCTTGCCGCTATTGGGCAAGCCGATGATACCGATCTTCATTGTATGACAACACACCTTATGTTATGAGTTTATGACAATCATACCTTTGGATAACGGTTGGCACTTACGCCTCGCGCTGGTTGCGCAACCCATCATAGGCCAGCGCCACCGCGCCCAACAGACCGACGTCATCGCCCAGCGCCGCCGGCGCAATACTTAGCTCTTGCCAGTATTCCGGCGACTGCGCGCGAGCGCGGATGGTTTCCCAAATGGTCTCCTCCATCAGATCACGGGCGTGCATCCAGACGCTGCCGCCGATCACGATGGTCTCCGGATTGAAGATGTGCAGGATGCTGGTGATGCCGACGCCCAAGTAGAAGGCGGTTTGGCGAAACTGCGCCAGTGCAAAGGCGTCGCCGGCGCGGGCGGCCAGGTTGAGCAGCCGGGGCGTGACCGATTCGATCTTGCCGTCGGCCAGCTCCAGTACACTGCTGCGGGCGCCGGCGCGCAACGCCGCCTGGGCGCGCCGGGCCAGGTTCGGCCCGGAGGCCAGCCCCTCCAGCGTGCCGACCACGTTGTCGCCTCGCTGCTCGCTTTGCACGTCCAGGGTCATGTGGCCCAGCTCCGCGGCCAGGCCCTGCCGGCCCAGGAGCATCCGGTTATCAATGATCACACCTGCGCCAATGCCGGTGCTGACGGTGATATAGACCATGTGGCGGCAGCCGCGCCCGGCGCCATAACGATGTTCGGCCAGACCGGCCAGATTGGCGTCATTGCCCACGTAGACAGGCACTTGAAAGGTGGACCCCAGCTCCTGGCGCAGATTCACATTGCGCCAACCCGGCAGGTTCGGCCCCATCAACACGATGCCTTGGTAGGGGTCAGTCGGGCCGGGCGCGCCCACCCCGATTGCCAGCACCCGCTCGCCTGCCATCACCGCCTTGATCTGTTCTCGAATTCGGCCCAACACGGCGCTTGGCCCCTCATGGGCTTCAGTCAACACAGTTTGGCGCGCATGGACTCGCCCCGTCTCGTCTGCCAAAACCGTGCGAATCTGGGTGCCGCCCAGGTCCAGCCCTATCACCAGCTCGGTCATCATTGCACCTACCGCACCGTTGCGTCTGTAGATTGGTTTTCTTGCACATCACTGGCTCAAGACCGTCGCAGGTCGTCTCCTGCATTGTACCATGCCCCTTGGCCCCGCCTAAAGAGGAGCGGCGACCAACGGAGGAGCGGGCGATGCGCAGGCGTTGGCTTTGGGAAGTAAGTTAGCGCACAAAATGTTGAATTATGCACGCGCTTGTGCTTGACATCGCCTGACACGTGTGATAGAGTGGCGACGGTGGCGGCAGCTTCTGCGGGCTGGCCGCCGACTGAGCAGCGTACTCAATCAACCGGGAACTCGCCGCAGCACACGACCGTTTCAAGGCAAGGCCGTTTTCACCCATGAAGGAGATGCAACGAATGGCATACATCATCATGGATCGTCGGAGCGCCGGAGTCGGTCTTCTGCTGGTTTCTTTCCCAGGGAGAGGTGCGCCTGCCGCCAGGTAACTGGCTTCTCTCGCCAATGCGAGCCGCAGCGCACCCACCGGGCGCCTGCGGCTTTTTGTTTTGGCTCTAATTGCCCTTCACCGGCGAATTGAGTCAAAGGGACGTAGGCACAAGGTTTCTTACCCGTGGCGCCTGCGTCCTTTTTGTTTTTCGACTTGTTTTGCCTGGGCTGTGTTGCCGGCTTGTGCTGGATGATTCGTTTATGGCCGATTTGTGAAGGCCGATCCGGTCAAGGCCAACGAGTGAAGAGCCATTTTTTAAGCCTTGCGAGGACAACCAATCATGTTGAATCAAGCGTCTGCTCATCTCAACGTCCTCACCCCCGACCTCAAGCATATCGCCAACAGCGGTAGACTGTCGGGACTATGGCGGCTGATGCACGGTTTCCGCCTTGCCTATTTCGGCGCGGGTCTCAGCCTGGGCGTCAGCACCATCGCGCGCACGCTCTCACTGTTGCTCATCCAATACTTTGTGGATTCCTATCTGAACCAGGGCGATCGCTCCTATGCCCTCTGGATGATCGTCGCTGCCTTCATCGGGCTTGCGCTGCTCCAGGGCGGCTTTACCTTTTTCAGCGGCACGCTGGCTGCGCATACTGCCGAAGGCATCGTCCGGCGGCTGCGCAACTACCTGCTCGACCATATCCAGCGTTTGCCCTATGCCTACCATGATGAGATGCAGACGGGCGAGCTGATCACGCGCGTCACCTCGGACGTGGACGCGTTGCGCCGGTTCTTTGCCTCCCAGGCCATTGAGAGTGGCCGTATTCTCTTTCTCTTCATCGTCAACTTTACGGCCATCTACTGGCTCAACGCTCAACTGGCGCTGATCTCGGTCGTGGTCATCCCGCTCATCCTGATCATGTCTATCTTCTTCTTCAGGCTCGTCTCGAAAGCCTACGAAGAGTACCAGGCGCAGGAGTCGGTCTTGACCACCCGGCTACAGGAAAACCTGAGCGGTGTGCGTGTGGTCAAAGCCTTTGCCCGTCAATCTTTCGAGGAAGGCAAGTTCGAGGAAGCGAACATGGGCAAGTACCAGCGCGGCAAGCGGCTGCTGCTCATGCATTCGCTCTACTGGCCGCTCTCGGACGTGCTCTGCGGCCTCCAGATGTTGGCAGGCTATGCGGTGGGCGCGGTCATGGCGATCAACGGCGCCATCACCGTTGGGACCTATCTGGCCTACGCCGGCATGTTGCTCATGGTCATCTGGCCCATGCGCAACCTGGGCCGCCTGGTGGTGGAAATGTCGCGCGGCCTGGTCTCCCTGGAGCGAGTGGCCGAGATCATCCGGCAGGACCGGGAAGTCATGCATGAGGAGGGCTTTGTGCCGCCCAAGCGCCTGCGCGGCGAGATCGTCTTTGAGAATGTCAGCTTCGCCTATGGCGACCAGCCGGCCATCATTCCGCCGCCGGTCTCACCGAAGGCAGCCGCCAAGCAAACGACTAATGGGGCCAGCAAGAACGGCGCAAGTCCAAACGGCGCGGTCAAATCTGAACCCGGCGCTCCGGCGGAAGACGGCAAGCGCGACGGCGCTTCGACTCGCGCCCGCACCGTGGTGCTGCACGACATCAGCTTCCGAGTCGAGCCGGGCCAACGGGTCGCCCTGCTCGGCGCGGCGGGCGCCGGCAAGACATCGCTGGTCAACCTCTTGCCCCGCTTCTATGAGTACACCGGCGGCCACATCTGGCTGGACGGTATTGAGCTAAAGAAGTACTCACGCGAGTACTTGCGCCAGCAGATCGGCATCGTCGAGCAGGAGCCTTTCCTGTTCTCGCGCACGGTGCGCGAGAACATCGTCTATAGCGTGGGCCGGGAGGTGTCGCAAGAACAAGTGGAAGAGGCGGCCAAGGCGGCGGCCATCCATGATGTGATCATGACCAAGTTGCCTAACGGCTATGACACCCTGGTGGGGGAGCGCGGCACCACCCTATCGGGCGGCCAGAAGCAGCGGGTGACCATTGCCCGCACGCTGCTCAAAGACCCCCGCATTCTGATCCTGGACGACTCAACCTCTGCCGTGGACACCGAGACGGAGGCGGCGATTCGCGAGGCGCTGGAGCGGCTGATGGTGGGGCGCACGACCTTTATCATCGCCCACCGCATCCAGACGGTGATGAACGCCGACCTGATCCTGGTGCTCAACAAGGGGCGCATCGTCCAGGCGGGCGTCCATGAGGAACTCATTGCGCAGGACGGCATGTACCAGCGCATCTACGCGGCTCAAACCCGCATCGAAGATGAACTGCAGAAGGAGCTGAACCGTGTCAAATCCGCATGAGTTTGAGGAAGAAGAGTTCGACACGCAGTTCAACGGGCACACCATCCGGCGCATCTTGGCGCAAACCAAGCCCCACTGGCCTTATCTGGCGGGCTTTGTGGCGCTCATCGCCGGCGCGTCGTTCCTAGACTCTTACTTCACCTATCTGAGCAAGCTGATCATTGACGAGGGCATTGTCGCGCGTGACCGCGCCGCCCTGATCCGGACCCTGAGCATCTATGGCTCTCTCATCGTCTTTCAGGCGCTCATGGTCTTCGGCTTCATCTACCTGACCGGCATCCTGGGCGAGCGTATCCGCTACGACCTGCGCAAGCAGCTCTTTGCCCATCTCCAGCGGCTCACGCTCTCCTACTACAACCGGACGCCAGTCGGCTGGATCATGTCGCGTGTGACCTCCGATACCGACCGCCTGGCCGAGCTGGTGACCTGGGGCATCCTAGATGCAAGCTGGGGCCTGTTCAACATCCTGACCGCTGTCTACTTCATGGTGATCATTGACTGGCGGCTGGCCTTGCTGGTTAGCCTGGCAATTCCGGTGATTGTGGTGGTGGCGGTGCAATTCAAAAAGCGGATCATCGTCGAGTACCGCCAGGTGCGCAAGATCAACTCCAAGATCACCGGCGCCTACAACGAGACCATCACAGGTGTACGGGTGGTCAAGTCGCTAGGCCGGGAGCAAGAGAACTTAGGAGAGTTCGGCGGCCTCACGAGTGAAATGTACCGGGCGGGCTACCGGGCGGCCTGGCTTTCAGCGCTCTTCCTGCCCACCGTGCAGCTCATCAGTGCCATGGCGGTGGGCGCGATCCTTTGGTACAGCGGTTGGCAAGCGAACCAGGTCAGCGTGCTGGGGTCCGCCATCAGCATTGGCGGCATTCAGGCCTTCATCACCTATGTCACCTTTATGCTGTGGCCGATCCAGGAGATGGCCCGCGTCTACGCCGAGATGCAACAGGCCATCGCCGCCGGCGAGCGCATCTTCTCGCTGTTGGATGCCGAGCCGGAGATCGTGGACCGGCCTGGGGCGATTGATCCGGGCACG
>DATLZJ010000917.1:0-2365 GCA_035574055.1 Caldilineaceae bacterium | reverse complement strand
ATACTCAAGGCGATATTTTTCAAAGTCAACAGGGTCAAAGTTCATCTCCATTACATCGGATGCGTCTATATGGTCCTCAAATACATTCGCTACTCTTAAATAGTGACGCATGTAAGGGCCCTGATGATGCTGGGGAGACCTCTGCCTCCCCAATTGAACTCGACCTACCTGTTTGACACGCGCCCAGCACCATCCCTCCGGTAGTTCCGGCAACTCAGACGTGTCCGGCGGGGCAGGCTCTTGGTACTTCTTGCGCGGGTTGGCGGCCTCCCACCGAGCGCGGCGCTCGGCCAAGATGCGCTGGAGCAGCACCGACGCCGGCTCATAGGCTCGCCCCTCGGCGCGGGCCAACTCAGCCTCGGTGGGCACCAGGCGGCCCTCGCAGGCGGCCTTGAGCACCGCGGCCCGGTAGCGTTTCAGATTCGCCTGCACCCGCTTCAGGGCGGCGACGGCCGCATCCAACCGGGTGAAGTGGGCTTCGATGGCATCAACGATATGGCGTTGCAGCGATGGAGGGGCCAAGGGGAGCCTAATCTGCTGAAGCTTGGTTGCATTGACATTTTGTACGGCGATTCCGAGCTTCGATTCTGAAATCTGGCGCCAGTAATCGGGGCTTTGGAGGTAATAGCTGAGATATTTCTCGTCGGTTTGTATGGGCCGAAAGCGAATAAGATACGAGGCAAAGACAGACTCTGGAGGCTGCTTAACCAAAAAGCTGAACCCCACAGAGCCAGCTCTTGATATAACGATATCTCCATCTCGCAGAAGATACTTTGCAGGCTCTGGTGGCTCGACTTCACAAAACGGTACCGCTGACCAGTCAATATGGCCCGAAGTTATGTCTGTGGTTCGCAATAGTCGGAGGCTGCCTTTGCCTGCCGCACTTGTCGTCCAACCGTACTGCGGCTTCGTACACACCTCGCCAAGCGTGGTCCAAGTCCAACCCGGAGGAAGGGCTGGGTCTATCAGTTCTAGAGTCATTATGTCCTGACCCTCTGTCGGTATAGGGTGCATATTCAGACGGTTACACGGATAAGGTCCGGTTAATCTCTTCAAGAATATTTAGCCACTCTCTCCCCAACGCCCGCATCGCCGCCAGCCGTCCGCCCCGCTCAAAGAACTCGCCATAGTCAAAGTCCTCCGGCGTGACCTCCAGATTCACGCCAATCTGCTGGGCGATGCGGTCCAGCCACCAGCGCTGCTCCGGCGTAAAGGCGCGCCCCGCCGCCGCCTGGTCGGCTAGCCACTGCTGGTAGCGCCGCTGCACCAGCTCCGGATAGGGCGCCAGCTCATCCTCCAACTGCACGGCATGGCGCACCAGCGATATCAAGTCGGTCAGCAGCCGCTGGCTGTTCACCCCGCGCACCTTGTCCTTCTCCACCTGGGCATAGGCGCGCCACAGCGCCTCGGTCGTCCAGTTATACGGGGGCCGGCTCAACACCTCGGCCAGGGCTTGGATGTCCTGGCGCGTCAGTTGGCGCTGGGCATAGGGCCGGCTGTAGAGCAGTTGCAGCGCGTCGATTTCGTCCTTGTTCTGTTCGATGAACTGCCGAAAACTTTCCACCGTCGCCCGCGCCCGCTCGGTGGCCTCCACATTGAAGCCGGCCTCGCGCACCACATCACGCGTGCTCTCGTCAATGATGAGTTCATCACGGCGCTGGGCGTCGAGGATGCGCCGGCGTAGCGCTGGGGTATCGGCCAGCACCTGCACCGCCTCCGCCATCAGCCCTGCCGCCGCCTGCTCCACCTGGGCCCGGGTCGGCTCGGATGTCCCAAACTGCGCCTGGGCCGCGGCCGCCTGCCGGTCGGGGTCGAGCGCGTCGAGTAGTTGGCGGCTCATCTCGCGCAGGTCCATCCCGCCGGAGAGCGCGGCGATGTCGTATTGCTCGCGCTCGTTCAGCCGGCCCGCCAGCCGCGCCAGCCGGTTTGCCAGGGAAGAGAGCGTGTCGGCGTCATAGGCGTTGAGCGCCACGCTTTGCAAGAGCTTGTCCAGCGGGACCGTGCGCTTGCGCTCCAGCGTCTGCGTATCGAACTTGGGGTTCTCGGTCACGCCCACCGCATCCACAATCACAAAGCGGTCTTTGCGGCGGGCGTCGCTGGAGACCAGCATCAGGTCGTTGGGCTGGATGACGCGCGTGCCGCGGCCCAGCATCTGCTCGTAGAGCACGCGTGACTTGACCGGGCGCATGAAGATGAGCGCCTCCAGCGGCTTGATGTCGGTGCCGGTGGCAATCATGTCCACGGTGACGGCGATGCGCGGGTAGTAGCTGTTGCGGAACTCGCTGATGAGCTCTTCCGGCGCCTTGCCGCTGACCTTGTAGGTGATTTTCTGGCAGAAGTCGTTGCCCTTGCCGAACTCCTCGCG
>DATLZJ010000916.1:0-2800 GCA_035574055.1 Caldilineaceae bacterium | reverse complement strand
AGGCTGACCCTGCGCTCCAGCGCGCGTTGGGCTGGGCCAAGACTGAGGAGGCGCTGCCGATCGCGCTGGCGCGGCAGGCGTTTGTGCGCGGGGAGATGATCTGGCGCGGGGACACCCGGATGATCTATGTGATTGGCCGCGACGGGCGTTGGCAGGTGCATCCGGATACTTTTGTTGAGGGAGAGCCGGAGCAGGACCCCGCGATTACCCCGCCCGATGGGTTGTTCCAGCCGATTCGCGGGTTTGGCAAGCTTTGGCGCAGCGACCCTAAGGTGCGGGAGCGCACAGGCTGGGCGCTTGCGAAGGAGCAGGGCTATGGGGGCTTTGTCCAGGAGTTCGAGCGCGGCCTGCTCATCAGCGGCGGCGACCGTACCTTGGCGCTGATCGCCCAGGACGGGAACCTGGAGATGGGGACGGTCTGGAACTAGGAAATAGCAAATAGGAAGTAGTTGCACGCGGCCCCCGGCGCATCACCCCTACCTCCTATCTCCTATTTGCTATCTCCTATTTGCTATCTTCTACTTCCTGTTGGCGTGCCGAGGGTGACGATGATCCGTTCTGGCGTTTCGTCGTCGCTGGTGTCTGGTGTGTAGTAATCGTAGGCGACGCTGGGCGGGGTCTGGGCGCGGATGGGATAGCGCGCCAGCAGCCGGTAGCTTAGGGTGTAGACTTGGCCGGAGGGCACGTTGGTCAGGTAGAAGATGAGCTGGCGGCCTGTCAGCTCGTAGCGATCCACCAGCCCTTGCTCGACGAGCGCATCTAGGTCGGCGGCGACGGGGCTGAAGCCGGGCGGGATGCCGAGGTCTACCAGCACAGTACCGGCAACGCCGGGCCGGAGCAGCTCCAGGGTGGCTTTGACGCGCACCATGTCATTGACGCGCAGCTCTGTGCGGTCGTATGCGACGTCGAGGCGCATGGGCTTTTCTTTGGGCGGTTCTGGCCGCCGGGTCCAGGGTTGGTAGTAGCCGGTGACGACCTGGTACTGGATGGGCCGGTCTCCTGCTACGGTGATTTGGAGTGTGTGATCTCCCGCTGAAAGGTCGTTGAAGCTCACGTGCTGGACGACATCGGCGTTTTGATGGTCAACGGTGACGGTCTGGCTGCGGCCATTATCCAGGGTAATGGTGATGGTGGCCGGCGCGGCTTGGGTCGCGCCCTGGTCGCTCATGCGTGCGGCCAGCAGGAGTGTTTTCAGCGAGATGATGGTGGCCTGGGTGGTCTCATAGGCGCCGAAAGCGTTGCGCTGGCTGATGATGAAGGCAATTGCCTGTTCGGCGAGGTCGAGCCGGTAATGGGCGCGCAGCAGGGCGTGGGCGGCCAGCGCGGTGGTTTCTAGGTTGGCGGCATCGCCGTAGGAGCGCAGCCAGGTGCTGTAGGCTGTATCCCAGCGGACGCTCTCTTTGGCGCTGGAGGCGGGCTGGTCTTGGGGTGTGCCGGTCGCCAGGAGTGGCGCTGCCCGGCCGGCCAGGGTGTTGAGGACAAGGTGGGCCGAAGCTGGGGCCGCCTCTGGTGCGGCGGCGTAGGCATTGGCGACGAGGGCCAGCACATAGCTGTCGCTCTCGGCGATTGGCGTGTTGGCATCCAGATAGGAAAGGGCATGCGTCACCGGTTCGCTTTGGGCGTAGCCGGCATCGGCCAAGGCCCAGGCGATGTAGGCTGTGGCGGCGAGGGTACCGCCGTCGCCCGGTCCGCTCACGGTCATGTCCTGGGGCGTCCAGCTTCCGTCTGCGTTTTGGCGCTCCATCAGGAAGGTCGCCATGCGCTCCAGCACTGCCGGGTCTACGTAGCTGACGCGGCTCATGTCTGACATTTCCATGAGGCCGTAGGCGGTGAGCATGGTGGCGGGCGGCGGGTCGCCGAAGAGGCTGAAGCCGCCGGGGCTACCGGGGACCTCGAAGGTGAGGAGTCGTTGATAGCCGGCGTTGATGTAGTATTGTGCGGCCAGCTCGGCGGCGGGGTTGTTCCGGCCGGTGGTGCGCAGGTAGTCCAGCACGAGGACGTTGGGATAGGTGGCGCTGCTGGTTTGCTCAAAGCAGCCGTAGGGTTGATGGAGCAGCCCCTCTAGCCCGTCTACAATTTGGCTGATGATGCCGGGGTAGAGTTTGACGGTGAGATGGCTCGCCCCCGGCACGGCGTCGGCAGGGACGTGAATGTCAAGGGTTTGCTCAGGCTCGAGACGCCCGTTGAGAACGTCAAAGGCCTGTTGCCCATTGGGCAGGACTTCGACCTGGCGCAGCACGGCGTCGCTCATGGCGTCGCCCTTCGCGGTGACCTGGAAGTCATGCAGGCCGTGCTCTAGGACACGGATGGGAATGTAGGCGGCAGCTACTTGGTTGGCGGCCAGGGTCACGGTCTGGACTGCATCGCCGCGCAGCTCGAACCAATCGGCGCGCGCTGCCGAGATTTTGACAGTCTGAGGCTCGTCCAGATAGTTGTAGAGGCTGACGGGCACGTCGATCTCATCGCCGACGGTGAGGAAGCGGGGGAGGTCCGGCTCGACGAAGAATTCTTGGAAGACGCGCATGGGGGTCTGGGCGCTGCCCAGATTGCCCTCCGCGTCGGAGGCTAGGACGGAGATGCGCCAGGTGGTGATGGAGTCGGCGACGGGGAGGGAGATGCGGGCGCGGCCTTGGTCGTCGGTCTCGACTTCGGGCATCCAGAGGAGGGTTTCTGGGAAGTATTGGCGGAGGCGGGTTGTCGTCGTCTGGCCGCGGGTGGCGGTGGTTTCGTCGGCGGGCGCGGACGCTGCCGGGGCAGGGGCCGTCGCGCCGGCGCAGGCGGCCAGGATGAGCGAGACCAC
>DATLZJ010000915.1:0-3199 GCA_035574055.1 Caldilineaceae bacterium | reverse complement strand
GGCATTGAAGAAGTACACCGACAGCGACCGGGTGAAGACTTCTACTCCCTCGCCAGGGTCAAGCGGAAAGCCGCTCGTGTTGTCCACCGTGTTATTGCCGTCGTTGCCGCACCAGACCGTGCCCACGTTGGCGGGATGCGCTTTGAGGGCAAAATAGTATCCCTCCACATCCGGCCCCGGCACGGCGGTACCGGCATTGGTGATCGTGATCTGCCCACTGAGCATTGACATCCTGTTATGCTCCTTCCACGCCTAACGCCGCCGCATGTCCATCGGCATTGTTGTCCAGCCAGAGCGCCAGGCTCTCAGCCGGCCCCATCGTCCAGGGCAAGAGCTGCGCCGGGTTCGCCGGCCCCAGCCACCCGGCATATCCGTCCAGAAAGCGGTTCTCCCCACGCAGCCAGCCGCGCACCTGGCGGCGAAATGGGTCAGCAGGCATCACGACCGCCTCTTTCCAACAGAGGCATTGGACGTGCAAGGGCAATAGCACCTCTCCTGGTTGGTACGGCCCCCCATTGGCATAGTCGTCGCAGAGGTCCGGCTTGGGATGGTGCGGGCTGAGGCGCACTTTCTCGCCGGTCACCCAGGGCGCGACCTGAAATAGCTCGTCGGTCATACGCTGGTGGGCGATCTGAATCTCGTTGCGCGCCAGGCGCAAGGCATGGTAGGCCAGCCCACGGCTACCACAGTCATCCCCTTGCCGTAGCCCCTCTTTGCTCGTGGCCCGCTCGCGGGGCGTCATGCCGTAGAGCCGCCGATACGCCCAACGGGGGCAGTGCTGCCCCGCGCCCAAGAGCGGCTCCAGTAACTGCGCGAGCCTGGCCGCGCTGGTGCGCTCCGAAAGCGAAAGCGAAAGCGTGCGCCGGATTTGATTCAGCCCATCCGCCTCCAGCCGCCACACGCGGCTCGACAGGTTAAAGCCATCGCTGTACATGCGCTCGGCTGCGGCGTCCAATGCCCGTTGGCGACGCTGTTCCCACAGGCGAATCAGCGCGCCCACCTGTTCGGCGGTGAGGCTTTCTTGAAGCTGGCGGCTTTCCTCAAATGGGCGAAAATAGTGGTTGTGCATCACCACCAATGCCCCAAAAGGGAGGCTCGCCGCCTCGCTTCTGGCCCGTTCAAAGACCTGCACCCACCGACGGTGTGTTTGCAGCCAACGCCCTTCTACCGCCGGCCATGTCGCCATCAGCGCCGCTTCGTCCACCCTCCCCTCGCCGTCGGCGCTCTGGCGCACCACGCCCGCCAGCCACTTGTAAAGCGCCCAATAGAGCCGGTGGGTCTCGGCAGTGAAGCGCAGTTGCAGGCGAATCAGGGCGACCTGTTGCTGCCGGTGGATGGCACGCGGATTGAGATCACTCAGCGCCGTCGCCATCGTCCTCACCCTCCACAGCGCCTTGCGCCAGGTTGCCCATGCGTGTGACCTCGTCGGGCCGCGCAGCTTGGAGCGCGGCCAGTTCTGCCTCTACGTCAAAGTCCGGCAGCACATGGCTGAGGAGGCGCAGCAGCGTCTCGTCGGTCAAGAGATTCGTCGCCCGCAGCGCAACCAGGGCCTTGGCGACCTCAGCCAAGCTTTCCGCCGTAGCCGGCTCTTTGGCGGCCCACGCCGCGCTCCAGGTGAGCGCGCCCGGCCAGATGCCTCGTAGCAGCCACTGCCGCTCCAACAGCGGCTTCACAAACTGGCCCGTTACCCACGCGGACGCCTGCTCCAGGGTGCGCCGGTACTGCTCCTCCTGCTCGTCCAGCACGTCGCGGTTTAGGTCTTGCCCATAGCCCAGAAGCGACATGGGTACAGGAGACGCCAGCCAGAAGGTGCGGATGTGATGCAGCACGTCCTCGATCTCGCTCAAGCGCGCGTCGCCCTGAATGGACGTGCGCTTGTTGCTGAAAAAATCGGCGACCGCGGCAAAGGGGTCATCCAAGGCTGCCTGGTTGCGCCGCTTGTACGCCTCGATCTCGGCTTCGCTGGCGTCTTCTAAGCTGTGGACATACTTCATGCCCGCTCTGGTCTTGCGCCGGATGGCGATGTCCAACTCCCCCTCGCTCATGCGCTTGTAGGCTTTGCGAGCCGAGGCCAACAGCGGCCTGCCATAGCGGTTGCCCTCGTCTTTGTCCCAACTGGCCTGGATGATCTGCCACTCGGCAAAGAAGACGGCATCGCCCGGCGGCGTGTCGCTCACCCACAGCGCATCCGTCCAGAAATAGGCCCTGGCCGGATCAATGAACTGCCCGAACTCATCGGCCCAGACATGCATCTCCAGAGCCGGCTTGCGGCTGACATGGACGATGTCGCCCTTCGGGTTGGCGGCCACCTCCAAAAAGCTGTCGCCGTCCCGCAAGGTGAGCCGCACCCAATCATCAATGCGGCTCCAGAAGTCCACCCGCTCCAGCAGGTCTGTGGCGATGGCCGTTGCTTCGCGGGCCCGCGGCCCTTCAACGTGCAACTCGAAGCCGTTCTTGACCGTATCTCTGGCGAGCGTCTGGATGATGGCTCGCGCCCGCGGGTCTTCGTCGTACATGCGCCGTGCGTCTTCGACCATGGCGCGCCGGTCGCGCTCGACGTTGAAGCGCGCCGCCAGCGACCAGGGCCGGATGGGCGGCGTCATCAGGGTCGCCGGCTGTGTTTGCCGGTCTCTTGGGCGAAAAAGCGCCTGAAAGCGGTCAATGAGGCCCATCGCTTATCCAAATAGCGTCGCTAGCTCGCTGCGGCTGACTATCCGGCTTTCTGCTCCGCCCGGCTCGATCTCCTGTAACAGGTTGAACGCGCCGCTCAGAGCATCCACCTGGTCATCATGGGGTAGGTCCGGAAAGCCATGCACCTCGCTGAGAAAGTCGCCGACCCACACGCCGCGCACCACCTTCACGTTGCCCGCCAACGCCTGCGCCGCCGCGGGCTTGGCCCGTTGCAGCTTGTCGCCGGCAGGATGGACGCCCCGGCACACATAGCCGGCCAGCATCTGCACAAGCTGCTGGTTGACCTTCTTGCCGCTGCTGCCCGGCTCGATCTCCCAGCCGATGTAGACGCCCGCTCCATCCTGCAAGGCTGTGTTCTTGACCAGCCGGTCCACTTCCGCCGGCGTCGCCTGTACCCGCTGCACGTCTTCGATGTAGTAGATGCCGCGATGCCGCTTGAGCCGCAGGCCCACGGTGTAATCCGGGTCATCGCCCTTCTGCTTGCGCTCGGTGGCCGCAAAGTCCCAGA
>DATLZJ010000914.1:0-4598 GCA_035574055.1 Caldilineaceae bacterium | reverse complement strand
ACATGCCCAGGAAGGTAAGGGGGAAGGCGAAGTCCAGCCCCCAGGCGCGCGGGTTGGGCAGCACCAGCCCGGCCCACAGGCCGATGTAGGTGCAGAGTTGCCAGTTGACATACATCATGCTGGCAGCGCCCAGATAGTACCAGTGCTTGAAGGGGGATGGGTCGGGCGACTGGTAGCGGCGAACGGCGACCAGGAAAGATTCGTCGGTCAAGGTAAAGCCCAGCGGGACCAGCCAGCGGTAGGGCAGGCCGCGCAGATAAGGCGCGAGCGTGGCGGCATAGAGTACGTGGCGCAGGTTGATCACCAAGACGGTGAGGATGATCAGCCACGCGCCTGCGCCGCCGCCGGCCATGCTGACCGCCACAAACTGGGCCGAGCCGGCGAAGACAAAGGCCGACATGGCGGCGGCAGCGCCCGGCGATAGGCCGCTTGTGACCGCTGCGGCCCCGAAGATGATGCCGAAGGGGATGGCGCCAACGATTAACGGGAAGATGCCGCGTGCGCCTGCCCAAAATTCGCCGCGGCGGGTCCCAAGCGACGCCATCGAGAGCCTACTTGCCGGCGCAGACGCCGCGCAGGAGCGCCGCCTGCATGGTGAAGGAGCCATCGGGCTGGACCTTGAGCGCGCTCCGCACCTCGGCAGGCGCATTGGCAAGGATGGCGCGGATCATGGCGACGGCAGGCGCGGGCGTCGCCATTCGCTCCACCCAGGAGGCGAAGTCAATATAAACTTCCCAAGTGTGAGCCATCTCGACCTCGAAGCCGGCCTCGTCCAGAAGCGTGAGCCAATGGCGCAGGGTGTGGTCGCGCACATGGGAGCCATCGCGCAGCAGCTCAATCGTCTGGAAGTGGGTGTCCAGCGTGTAATCGTCGAAGGAGACGATATCCCCCAACAGCAACTGCCCGTTTGGGCGCAGCACCCGACGGAACTCCTGCAAGGCCGCCTCCGGATGGGGCCAGTGGTGGGCGCTGTAGCGGCTGGTGATCAGGTCGAAGGTGTTATCGGCGAAGGGGAGTTGCTCCACATCACCCAGGCGAAAGGTTACGTTGGCGATGCCGCGCTCGCTTGCCAGCCGCCGGCCCTGGGCCAACATGGCCGCGGAGAGGTCCACAGCGACAATCTCGCGGGCGAGGGGCGCAAAGTAGAGCGCCGTGTGGCCAGGGCCACAGCCGGCATCCAGCACCGACTCATCTCCGGTGAGCCGGGCCACGCGCGCCATCTCGGCCAGGTCTGCGCCAGCGGCATGGATAGGGCTGGCGCTGTAGTTGGCGGCAACTTGGGTGAACTGCTGCTCAACCGAAGCCTTGATGCCCAATGGGGCGTGGCCGGGTGGGTGTGCGTTCATCAATGGCACTCCTCCGTGAGTGAGCGAATTTGCCGGAAGCGGGCGCTGTCTATGCCGGGACTGCCTGGAATACGGGCGTCAGCCAATGGCTATAGGCCGGCTCCTGGCCGCGCACGATGCGGAAATAGCGGCGGCGCAACTCGGCGGTGATGGGGCCCATGCGCCCATCGCCGATGGGCCGGTGGTCCAGGCTGGCAATGGCCGCGATCTGGGCGCCGGTGCCGCAGAAGAAGGCTTCGTCGGCCACGTAGACTTCGGTGCGGTCAATGTTGCGCTCGACGACCTCCAGCCCTAGCTCATGGCGGGCCAGGTAGAGCAGCGAGCTGAGGGTGATCCCCTCCAGCGCATTGCTGCAAGCCGGAGGCACGATCAGCTTGCCGTGGCGCACCATGACAAAGTTGGCGGCGCTGGCCTCGGCGATATGGCCGTCCTCGTTGAGGACCAACGCCTCGTCAAAGCCGTTGAGCACGGCTTCGCTCTTGATGAGGGCGCTGTTGACATAACTTCCGATGATTTTGCCGCGCGGCGGGATGGCCGTATCCTCGACGCGTCGCCAACTGCTGGTGCAGACCTTTAGCCCCTCCTCCGAGGCCAGGTAGCGGCCCATCGGCACCGAAAAGATGGCAACGGCGTCGCGCAGGTTGTGCAGGCGCACGCCGATGATCTCATCGGCCTTGTAAAACAGGGGGCGGATGTAGGCATCCTCATGCCAGCCTTCGCGGCTCAACAGGTCAACGGTGATCTGGGCTAACTCTTCGGCGCTGTAGTCTAGCTTGCCCATCAATAGCTTGGCGCTGTTGAGGAAGCGCCGGTAGTGGTCGAGCAGACGAAAGACGTAGAGCTGGCCGGCCGCCTCGCTCCAATAGGCGCGGATGCCGCCGAAGCAGCCCGTGCCATAGTTGAAGGTGTGGGTCATGATGCTGACCTTGGCTTCGCCGATGGGGCGAATCTGGCCCTCGAAGAACGCATACTGGGTCATGGAATGAGCCTCCTCTTTAGGCGCGACGGCTGTCTGGAAACGTGGGACAAGTCAAACAGAGCCGAACAGAATCGAGCATGGCCGGGAGCGGCTAACCCGCGGCGGAGCGCGACCCTTCGGCGGGCGCAAAAAAGACCAGCACGACCAGCTCCTGGTCAATGCTGTGAAAGCGATGCTCGGCATGGGCAGGGACGTAGACGAGGGAGCCAGGGCCAACGGGCCGGTCCTCGCCTTCGATGCGGATCTGCGCCCGGCCGCTCACGACATAGTAGACCTCGTCCTCGCTATGGGGATGTTGCGGGTCGGTTGCGCCGGCGGCCAGCCGGTAGAGGCCCGCGCTCATGGCCGGCTGCTTGAGAAACTCCATGTACAGGTCTGTATGTCGGCGGCTCTGGGCCTCCAGCTCAGCCAGTTCAAAGGCCAGCAAGGTGTGTCTCCTTTGCTTGCGCCCGTGGGCGCATGGTCTGATTGAGTTGGGCGACAAGGCTTATACCAAGGGCGTCCAATCACTGGTTACTGTCTGGCGCTGCTGCGCCTCGGCCAGCCGGGCGTCAATCAAGCGGCCCAAGACGGCAATGCCCGTCTGGATCGCCTCCGGCGTCAGGCTGCCAAAACAGACGCGGATGGACTTCTGCGCCTGGGGTTCGGCCAGAAAGACCTCGCCGGGGGTCACCGCCCAGCCCTGGCGTAGCGCCGCCTGCTCCAGGTCTAGAAAATCGTGACGGTTGGGCATCGTTACCCAGGCGCAAAAGCCGCCGCTGGGTGTGGTCCAGGCGACGCTGGGCGGCATGTGGCGCCGGAGCGCGCCGACCAAGGCGTTGCGCCGCTCCTGGTAGAGGGGCAGCACTCGCCGGAGGTGGCGCTTCAATCCGCCGTTGTGGAGAAAGGCGGCGAGGGCGCGCTGGAGCAGCGGCGGGCTGCACAGGTCGGTTGCCCGCCGGCGCGAAAGCAGGCGCTCGGCCAGCCGCGGGGGCGCAACCAGACAGCCAAGTCGCAGCCCCGGCATCATTACCTTGGAGTAGCTGCTGACATAGACCACGTTGTCCGTCCGGTCGAGGGTCTTGAGCGGCGGCGGCGGCGGATTGTCATAGGCCAGCCGCGCATAAATATCATCCTCCACCACCACAAGGTTGTGGGCAGCGGCCAGCTCGACAATCGCCCTGCGTCGCGCCGGAGACTGGCAACGCCCGGTTGGGTTCTGGAAGGTGGGGACCGTATAGAAAAAGCGTGGTCGCTGGCGGGCGATGGCCCGCTCCAACTCATCCAGCATCGGCCCGTCCTCGTCCATGGGCACGCCGACCGGCTCCAACCCGTTGACCTTAAGGGTATGGAGCAGGCCTAGATAGGTCGGCTGCTCGACCAGCACCCGGTCTCCCGGCTCGGCCAGGGTCTGGGAGAGGAGGGCCAGCCCCTGCGTGACGCCGGCGATGACCAGGACCTCATCCGGGCCGACATCCAGCCCGCGGTCGCGCAGGTCGGCGCTGATCTCGATGCGAAGCTGGGGGTCGCCTTGGGACGAGCTGTAGGCGCTGAGGGCGCCCAGGTCGCCCTGCAAGCTCGCCAGACCCTGCCAGAAGTCGTCGGCGGGGAAGAGGCGCGGGTCGGGTGAGGCGCTGGCGAGCGAGCGCAGACCGACTACTTGATGGACCTGCAAAATCTCCCCGATGACCGCATCTGGCGTCAGCGCGCCGGTCAGCCCACGGCCAAAGCTCGCGGGTTGCGCCTTTTGGCTCACAAAGGTGCCCCGGCCTACGGTCGCCTCGATCCACCCTGCGTTCTGCAGCTCCGCATAGGCATTCTGGACGGTCAGACGGGTGACGCCTAGCTCGGCGGCCAGTTGGCGCACCGTGGGCAAACGCGCGCCTACGGGCAGCCTGCCGTCGCAGATGCGGTCCTTGATCTGCTCGACAATCTGCTGGTAGAGGGCCAGCGGGTAGGAGCGGTCTATTTGCATATCATGCGCCGGCGACATGGCTCGAAACATCCGGTCCAGGGCAGGATCGTTATTCTCTCGTCAACGCTGCGGGTCGAATGGAGATATTGTAGCGGGACAATGGGGCTACGGCAAGGGCCAATACCAGGACAATTATAGAGACAATCATGCGACCAGATGATCGCCTGGACCTTTCGGGGTAGCACCCTCAAGACCTGGATGGGGCTGGAGGACGAGCGCAAAGCCTTTGCGCGGTACCGGAAGCTGCGGGCGGCGGAGCGCGTCTACTTGTCAGCTTATCGCATCACCACCAACCATTTGAGGCCGGAATCGTGACCTT